>CAZROZ010000159.1:0-4810 GCA_964601745.1 uncultured Lachnospiraceae bacterium
GTTTGCTGCCTTCCTGCTCTTTACCGATACAAGGCAGATCACCGTCGCGATTCTCCCCTCCATAGTCTTCTTTATCTTCACATTTGGAAATGGCGCCGCCAAGATGGTGGTCTCCAGTGCCACCAATTCTCTGCGCCTGGATATCGTCGACTATGAATTATACCGCTCCGGCAATTATATGCCGGCTACTGTGAGTGCCACTTACAGTTTTTTGGACAAATTGATTTCTTCTCTGGGCGCTACCATCGCCACCGCGGCCATCGGTCTGATCGGCTACACGACGACAGCACCGCAGGCAGGGGATCCGCTGACGGTGGGCGTACGGGTGATGACAGTTGCGCTGTTCTGCGGTCTGCCTATCCTGGGCTGGATCTGCACGATTCTCGCCATGCGAAAATCAGAACTTTCCAGAGAGAAGATGGTGGAAGTACAAAAGGCGATTGCGGACAAGAAGAAAGCAGCGCAGGCACAGTAAGGAGATTGCGTTTAGAAGGATAATTCATTCTCAAAGCTGGGGATTCCCGGGTGGGTGCCCTGTTTTTTGCGTTGTTCGGGAAATTGCGGTCTTCGGGAAAGTGCGCTCCTCGGGAAATTGCGTTCTTCGAGAAATTGCGGGTATTGGAAGGTTGCCGTGTTAACAAAAAAGTAATCCGTTTTTCATTGTTTTTCACGTTTAATCGCGGTATACTGACTTTGACATTTGTCCGGGATGCACGCCGGGAGCTGCATCGCGGCAGACCAATCTGGAGCTTTCATTTATAGAGGCGCCACCGTGTGTGGGGCATGAGTATTTACGGGAGGAATGAGAAATGAAAAAATGTTTGGTTGCTTATTTTAGTGCCAGCGGTGTGACGAAAAAACTGGCAGAGAGAATGGCGGAAGCGCTGGCTTGCCCTCTCTATGAGGTGAAGCCGCTTGTCCCTTATACCAAGGGGGATCTGGACTGGACCGATAAGACAAGCCGCAGCAGTGTGGAGATGGCGAATCGCTCTTATCGCCCTCCGATTACCGGGGATCTGCCGGATGTGTCGGATGTGGAGGTATTGTTCATTGCCTTTCCCATCTGGTGGTACGTGGCACCCACCATCGTCAATACTTTTTTGGAGCAGCTTGATCTGAAGGGGAAGAAGGTAGTACCCCTGGCTACGTCTGGCAGCAGCGGGATGGGAGAAACCAATCAGGGACTGGCTCTGTCCTGCCCGGGAGCAGAATTGTGTGAGGGGAAACGGTTTGCGGCCGACGCGAGTGCGGCGGAATTATTGGCTTTCGCCACACCATTTCTCGATTGAATATACAGAAAGGAGAAACAATATGGATTATGTATATCAAACCAAAAATACGTGTTCTGTCGCCATTTCTTTTCATCTGGAGGGAAATGTAGTCACAAATATTCAATTTGTGGGCGGATGCAACGGCAATTTGAAAGCCATTTCCAAATTGGTGAACGGTTGGACTGTGGAAAAGATTGAGTCGTATCTGCTGGGCAATGAGTGCGGCAATAAGGGAACTTCCTGCGCGGACCAGCTGGCAAAAGGGGTGCGGGAAGCTTACAACAAGAGCATCGGCGCACAGGCGTAAAGGAAAGCAATTCCGCACGCCGCTGCAGGAAAAGGGAAGCAGGGGGAAGAGAAAATGATTTCTGAAAAGATGATAGGATTCGTCAAAAACAGTTCTGCCATCCGCGCGATGTTTGAAGAAGGAAAAAAGATGGCGGCGATCTACGGAAAGGAGAATGTCTACGATTTCAGCCTGGGCAATCCCAGTGTGGAGCCGCCGATTCAGGTCAAGGAATCTATTCAGGCGATTCTGGAGGAGGAAGATCCGAATCTGGTGCATGGGTATATGAGCAATTCCGGATTTGAGGAGGTGCGTGCCGCTATCGCTGCCTCCCTCAATGAACGGTTTGGGACCCATTTCACGGAAGAGAATCTGATCATGACAGTCGGTGCCGCCGGGGGACTCAACGTGATTTTCAAGACGCTGTTAAATCCAGGCGACGAGGTCATCACCTTTGCCCCGTATTTTGGCGAATACCGCGCCTATGTGGGAAATTACGACGGCGTCATCGTGGAGGTGTCGCCGGATATCGAGACGTTCCAGCCGAATCTGGATGAATTCGCCCAAAAGATCACAGCCCGCACGAAGGCGGTGATCATCAATACACCCAATAATCCCACAGGTGTTGTCTATTCTCTGGAGACGATCCAAAAGATTGCCGGTATCCTGGAGGAAAAGCAGGCAGAATACGGGACCAGCATTTATCTGATTTCCGATGAACCTTACCGGGAATTGGTGTATGACGGGGTGGAGGTGCCGTACCTGACTTTATATTACAGAAATACCATTGTCGGGTATTCTTTCAGCAAGTCTTTGTCTTTGCCCGGAGAGCGGATCGGGTATCTGGTCCTTCCCAGTGAGATCGATGACTTCGCGGATGTGGCAGCTGGCGCCAATGTGGCCAACCGGATCCTGGGTTATGTCAATGCGCCGTCTCTGATGCAGCGGGTGGTGGCCAGATGCCTGGATGCGAAAGTCAACGTGGAGGCATATCAGAGGAACCGGGATCTGCTGTATGGCGCTTTGATTGAGGACGGATTCACTGTGGCGAAGCCGGACGGCGCATTCTATCTATTTGTGAAAGCACCGGATGGAGATGATCAGGCATTTGTCGCCAAGGCGAAAGAATACCATGTGCTGATGGTAGCCGGCACTTCCTTCGCATGCCCGGGCTATTGCCGTCTGGCTTACTGTGTGGATTACGAGATGATTCAGCGAGCGCTGCCGTCTTTTGCGAAGCTGGCGCGGGAGTATCAATTAATATAGTTGACGACAGGATGGAGATATCATGCAGAGACCTTGGGAATCCTATCTGCGGCGTGTCACCCCCTATGTACCGGGGGAGCAGCCGAAACTTTCACAGATGATAAAATTAAATACCAACGAGAATCCCTACCCACCGGCACCTGGCGTGGCAGAGGCATTGCGGGAATTGCCGGCAGACGATCTACGCCGGTACCCGGATCCCGCCATCGGCGAATTGGTGGAGGGGCTGGCAGCGTTTCACGGGGTAAAGCCGGAACAGATTTTTGTGGGAGTCGGGTCAGATGATGTGCTGGCCATGGCGTTTCTCACATTTTTCGGCTCGGATCTTCCTATTCTCTTCCCGGATATCACTTATTCCTTTTATGAAGTGTGGGCGGAACTCTTCCAGATCCCCGCGGTCCGGGTTCCACTCGCCTCAGATTTTTCCATTCGCCCCGCTGACTACCGGCGGGAGAATGGCGGGGTGGTTCTGGCAAATCCCAATGCGCCTACATCACTTTGTGCCCCGCTTGCCGCGGTGGAGGACATTGTCTCCCACAATCAAAAGAGCGTGGTGATTGTGGATGAGGCATACGTGGATTTTGGCGGGGTGAGTGCCCTTCCACTGCTCTCCCGGTATGAGAATCTGCTGATCACCAGGACTTTTTCCAAATCCAGATCTCTGGCGGGACTGCGGATCGGTTATGCGATCGGGTCTCCCGCGTTGATCTGTGCTATGCAGCAGGTAAAATATTCCTATAATTCTTATACGCTCAGCACACCGACCATCAAGGCGGGAGCGGCTTCTCTGAGGGACCAGGCGTATTTTACGACGTGCTGCGAGAAGGTGATGAGGACCCGGGAAAAAAGTGAGGAGGAGCTAAAGGCTCTGGGATTTTCCATGCCACAATCCGCCACGAATTTTCTTTTCGTCACTCACGAAAAGGCGAAGGCACAGGACTTGCAGGACGGATTGCGGAGGGAGCGGATTTTCGTCCGGCACTTCAGTGCGCCCAGGATTGACAATTATCTGCGGATCACCGTGGGGACAGAAGAAGAAATGGCGGAATTGATGAGAGCGCTCAAGGGACTCCTGGGTTGAGTGAGGAGGCAGTTATAACGTGAATAAAGAAGAGAGAAATCTATATATCAAAGTAGTACTGAATCTGCTGCTTGATTTTGCGGGATTATTGCTGCTGCTTTTTTTGGTGCCAAAGCTGCTCATTTTCTTCTGGCCGTTTGTGGCGGCATATCTTTTGTCCGCCATTGTCTCCCCGATGGTCCGTTTCCTGGAGAAAAAGCTGAATATCCGCCGTAAACACGGGACGGTGCTGCTGATTGTGCTGCTGTTGTTGTTAGTTGTATTTATTATATTTGGCATCTTCCAGTTTATTTTTGGCCAGATTGGTACGCTGATCGAAAATCTGCCTTCTGTTTATGAGAGCCTTCAAAATTTTGTCACGCAGCTGATGGATTCCCTGCGCCGCATCGTCGCCTCCCTGCCACCTTCCATGCAGACGCAGGCGGGTTCTCTGCAGGAGAGCATCGGAAATTCATTGGGAGGTCTGTTAGAGAAAATAGACGGGAACTGGGTTCTCTCCGCCGTTGGGAATGCCACCTCTGGCATAGCAGGAGGGGCGCTGAATGTAGTGATTATGTTCCTGTGTGCTTACTTTTTTACCGCTGATCGGGATCGCCTGGCGGTAACCATCCGGCAGTGGATTCCGGCCGCGTGGCTGGAAAAGTGGAAGATGGTCACATCTTATTTCACTCATGGCGTCGGTGGATATTTTAAAGCACAATTCAAGATTATGTGCATTCTGGTAGCGGTCATGACAGTCTGGTTCGGCATTATGCGCGTGCCCTTCTTCGTCCTGATCGCGCTGGTCATCGGTTTTCTGGATTTTCTGCCGGTGCTTGGCACGGGTTTTATCCTCTGGCCCTGGGCGATCATCAGTCTCTTCACCGGCCATTACCTGCAGGCAATCTCTCTGATCGCACTCTATCT
>CAZROZ010000160.1:0-4798 GCA_964601745.1 uncultured Lachnospiraceae bacterium
GATTGCGGCTCACACGGATGTAGGCGCAGCGTTCGTCTTCGAGGAGCGCTTCCACGAGCGCACGGGTCTGATGGCGATCGCTCGGCAGATAGACGCGCATGTTCGGAATCGCGCACATCGCGGCGATGTCTTGGGCGGAATGATGCGTCATGCCCAGTGCCCCATAGGACACGCCGCCGGAAATTCCCAGCAGCAATACGTTAGTGTGAGAATAAGCACAGTCTACCTTGATCTGTTCCATGGAACGGGTGGTCAGAAACGAGGCGGGAGAGACCGCCACCGGTTTTTTCCCCACCGATGCCAGACCGGCAGCCATAGAGACCAGAGACTGTTCCGCGATACCGACCTCGACAAATTGATCGGGAAAAGCCTTCGCGAAATCCGTCATAGAACCGGATCCCCTGGAATCAGAGCAGAGCACCACCACATCCCGGTCTTTCGCCGCCAGTTCCATCAACACGTTACAGACTACCTGTTTATTCGCGATCGCCATTCCAGTGCCGCCCTCCTTTCCTCCAATTCCTTTAACGCCTGTTCATACTGCGCCGCGTCCATCACTTTGTGATGCCAAGCCGCGTTATTTTCCATGAAAGAAACGCCCTTGCCCTTGACAGTATTTAAAATGATCACCGTCGGTTTCCCCTTCGTCTCTTTCGCGGCGGTCAGAGCGGCGTCCACCGCAGTCATATTGTTGCCATCGATGGAAATCACATTCCACCCGAACGCCGCCCAGCGCTGTTCTTGAAAATCCTGCTTCATCACATCCTCGGTGCTGCCGGAAATCTGCAGGCGGTTGCGGTCCACCAGCGCAGTCAGATTATCCAGCTGATAATGTCCACCCGCCATGGCGCCTTCCCAGACGCTGCCTTCCGCCAGTTCTCCATCGCCCAGCACCGCGTAGACCCGGAAGGACGCCCTATCCATCTTTCCTCCCTTTGCCATCCCCACCGCCACGGACAGGCCATGGCCGAGCGAGCCGGAATTCATCTCGATACCCGGGATTTTGTTGTTGGGATGTCCGATGAAACGGGACTGATATGCGCTGTAAGTAGTCATCAGTTCTTCTTTGTCAAAATAGCCCAGATCCGCCAGAATACAGTAGAGCGTCTCCACAGAATGTCCCTTTGAGAGGATGAAACGGTCCCGCGCCGGATCGTCTTGATTTTCAGGGCAACAATTCAAATGTTTATAGTAAAGGGCCACCAGGACTTCCATTTCACTCATATCCCCGCCGATATGTCCGCAGCCGGCGGAATAGACCAGTCGTACTACATCCGTGCGGATGTCACAAGCCTTCTTTTCCAGATCGGGAATGGCGGTCAGATACTGCTTGCCTGCTCCCATTGCTCATTCTCCCCTCAGATAAGCCTTCACCTGCTCCTCTATAGGGTCATACAGATCCGGCTTGATCCCCATATATTTACAGGCCTCGTACAAAACCGGCACCACATTTTTGTGAATGCCGACACAGTGATGGATGTAGGGACCTTCCACGATCTTTGCCTCTAGACGTTTGATATTGTCCACCTCCACCCAGAGATACGTGCCCATCCCCTTGGGGCCGTCCACCCCTTTGGCATTTCCCAGCAGAAGAGAATATTCCCCATTGTCCCCGTCAAAACGTGCCAGGGTCAGATCCCCGTGTTTCGCCTCGGCAGTGATGGCACCGGGATAGTCAAAGGCCAGCGGATAAGTAATACATGGCCTGCAACCAGCTACCGAGAGAGGCCAGGGTCCGCAGTGCTGGAGCAATTCTCCGTTGGACAGATCCGGATGGCGGATGGTCCAATCCGCGAAAAAGCTCCTGGTCCCGTCGTTGGCGGCTGCCTCCACCAGCAGAGCTGTGATGGCGCCGTGAATGTCCGTCTCACAGACAATGGGAATCCCCTTGTCGTTGAGCAACGCATTGGCGGCACAGGGCATGATCCCCAATTCTCCCTGCAACGCATTCCAGCACTGAATGGCACCGGCATTGCAGTGATATTTCTGAATCAATTCCTCCATAGCCACGGCAAGACCCGCCACATTAGTCAGCTGCTCCTCCGTCACCTGGATATCCATGTTTTCCCGGCAATAAGCAATGGTCTCCCGCACTTTTGTGCCCTCCGCGATGGCCTTTTTCACTTCATTGGTCAATTCCGGCAGCGGCACTGGAGAAAGCTGCACATTGAATTTTTCCAGCAGTTCTCCCTCATTGCACATGGTAGACCAAAAATCAAAGGGTCTTGGCCCGATCTGTAAAATCCGGATGTTACGGAATGTCTTCACCACCCGGCAGACCGCCAGAAAATCTCTCACACCCCGTTCGAAGACCGGATCACTCAGCCTGCAATTGGTCAGATAGGTAAAAGGCACCTGAAAACGGCGCAGCACCTTGCCAGTGGCAAAAAGCCCGCACTGGGTATCCCGCAGCCGCACGCCATTGGGCTCCGGACGCTCATCCAGCGGTCCCCAGAGCAGTACAGGGACATCTAGATCTTTCGCCAATCTGGCGCAGAGATATTCTGTGCCGAAGTTGCAGTGCGGCAGCATCAATCCGTCCACCCTCGCAGCGCGGAATTTTTCCAGGATTTTCAATCGGTCATTCTCATCATAGAGCAGACCCTCTTCATTGATATCGTCAATGTCTACAAAATCTACTCCCATCTCCCGCAGACGATCTGCGGTCAATCCGCGGTATTTGACAGCGTCAGGCGCGGAGAAAATGCTGCGACGGGTAGGTGCAAAGCCGAGTTTGATCGGTGTCATTTTGGTACCTCCTGTTTGAAATTTGATGAGAAAATCATAATGAGAGGAGAACAAAATGTCAATTAATATTAAGTGAATATCTTGACTTAATTTACTAAATTCCTTATTCTGTAACTCATCGACTTTAGCTGGGAAGCTCATCAATCAAAGCGGGAGGAATTTTCATGGCAATTACAGGAAAAGAACTGGCGAAGAAATTAGGGCTGTCGGCTGCCGCCGTCTCGCTGGCGCTGAACAACCGGCCCGGCGTCAGTGAAACCACCAGGCAGGAAGTGCTGCGGGTGGCGAAAGAAAATGGATATGCGTTTCGAGAAAGGATGCCCCAGGAGGCGAAAGATCGGGGGAGAATCGCGTTTCTGCTCTACCGTCTCCGCGGCGCCGTGGTGGATCAGACGGAATTTTTCGCCTCTCTGACCGACGGCATCGATGTCGCCTGCCGCAAAGCTGGCTATATTCTGGACGCCCAGTATCTATATAAGGAAAGTCTGCGTCGGAATCTGCACACGATCCTGGCTCACAATACGAAAGGTATCATTCTTCTGGGGACAGAATTGATGCCGGAGGACTTTGCGCCTTTTGAGGAACTGGATCTGCCGCTGGTGATTCTGGATTCCACTTATGAAGGGTGTGATAAGAACTGCGTTATGATCAACAATATAGAAGGGGCTTTCCTGGCAGTGAATTACATCATTGAAAAGAGAAAGAAGCAACCCGGATATCTGCAGTCTTCCTTCCCCATCCGGAATTTTGAGGAGCGGGCAGACGGGTTTTACAAGGCGATCCGGCAGAATGGCATGGCTCCTGGCGCCTCGGTGGTCCATCGCCTGACTCCCTCCATGGAAGGCGCCTATGCGGATATGAAAACGATCCTCGCTCAGGGAAATCCGCTGAGTTCCTGTTATTTCGCGGATAACGACCTGATCGCCATCGGAGCGATGCGGGCATTTCAGGAGGCGGGATACCGGATTCCAAAAGACATTGGAATCGTGGGGTTTGATGACATCTCCATGTGCCAGCTGCTGACTCCGGCTCTGACCACCGTCAATGTGCCGAAACAGGCGCTGGGGCAGGCAGCCGTGGAACGCCTTGTGGCACTGATGAACTCCACCTCTTCTGTTCCCATCAAAATCGAACTCAGTACGACCCTGGTGAAACGGAAAAGTCTCTAGGAAAGTTATCTCTCCTGCCGTAAATGTCAGTGCATCCTTTTTGCCATGCAGCCGTCTTCCTGTTGTATAAGGCATCATTCCAGCTTTTTGGAAAAGAAGCCTTACAAGCCTGCCCCTCTCTATCACCTGCGGTTTACAGGTACCGCCCGGTTACACTCTCCGGCGTCTTCTTGATCTCCTCCGGCGTCCCCGCGGCGACGATCTCACCGCCTTCGACTCCGCCCCCGGGCCCCATATCCACCACATAATCTGCGTTCCAGATCACGTCCAAATCGTGTTCAATGACGATCACCGTGGCGCCGTGATCTATCAAATTTTGAAAAACAGCCAGCAGTGTCCGCACGTCTAATGGATGCAGGCCGATGGTGGGCTCATCAAAAATAAAAAGGGAATCCGACTGTCCCCTGCCCATCTCACTGGCCAGCTTCAATCGCTGTGCTTCCCCGCCGGAGAGACTGGGGGTCGCCTCTCCTAAGGTCAGATATCCCAGACCCACATTCCTCAGCACGCAGAGTCGGTTGGACACCGTGTTCAGATCCCGGCATGCTTCCAAAGCCTCGTCTACACTCATCGCCATCAGTTCCGGAAGAGAACGGGCAGGACCCTTTTTCCCCTCTCTCTTGATCAAAAAGGCCTGTTTGTCATAGCGGGAACCGCCACAGTCCGGACAGGGAATCTCCACGTCCGGCAAAAATTGCACATCCAGGCTGATGCTGCCGGTCCCATCGCAGGTGGGACAGCGCAGATTCCCGGTATTATAGGAAAAGTCTCCCGCCTTGTATCCCTTTGCCTTAGCGTCTTTTGTTCTGGCATAGATTTTTCGCAGTTCATCGTGTACTTTGGCATAGGTGGCCACCGTAGAGCGCACGTTTATGCCGATA
>CAZROZ010000161.1:0-2995 GCA_964601745.1 uncultured Lachnospiraceae bacterium
GATGTCAGGAACTCGATTTGTTGATTTTTCACTCCTAATGCTGTGTATTTACAACGCGGCACTTGACTTTACTCACCCGTTGTTATAATATACTTGCATAACTCCAATAAAATTGTTCAATCATAATTTTACAATTTTACTGGAAAACAGAAAATACGGAGGATTTTACATGGCTATCGTAGGTGACGAACAGATTATCAGGATTTTGCGGCAGTATAATCCGTGGTGGCGCAGTTCCTCTGCGATCAAGGAAGAAAGCAGACCGCAAAAAAGGCTTGCCTATTACGAAGCGCTCAGGATGATAAAACATAAGACACTCAGACGGTTTGCTGTGCTGTCCGGCGCGAGGCGTGTCGGCAAGACGACGATTATGTATCAGATGATAGAGAATCTGATTGATGAGGGCATAAATCCGAAAAATATCCTCTATGTTTCCTTTGATAACCCCATTGTGAAGATCGTCAATGTGGAGAGTGTGATTTCCATCTATGAGACGCTGTACCCTATCGAGGGAACTCGCTATATTTTCTTCGATGAAATCCAGTATACGGAACATTGGGAGCTATGGATGAAAGTCATCTATGACACGAGACCGGATATCCGGCTGACCGCTACAGGTTCGGCAGGCCCGATATTGGAAAAAGGCGCTTCGGACAGTGGAACGGGAAGGTGGAGCGTCCTGAAGATTCCCACTATGTCATTTTATGAGTATTGCAGGCTGCTTGAGCTGGAAGAACCAATGCTTCCGGATGGTTTGAAGCTGACAGGACTCGTGAATTTGACAAATGCGGAACTTGGCGATCTGATGGATCAGTTTGTGCCGCTCGTGGGACATTTTAACCGCTATCTGATGATCGGCGGTTTCCCAGAACTCGCAAAGGCTTCTGATGATCTTTACGCTCAGAGGATCCTGCGTGAGGATGTGGTGGACAAAGTGATCAAACGGGATGTGCTGTCTCTGTTTCATGTCCGCAGCCCACTTTTGATGGAAAAGCTGTTCCTGTATCTCTGCATGAATTCTACGGCAATCTTCAGCGTCACTGCGGCAGCGAAAGAATTGGAAAATACCTCAGTCAGCACGATTGAGAGTTATATCGATGCACTGGAAATGTCTAATCTGATCTATCTTGCGAAACCTATGGATGTCGGCAGTAAGGGGGCTTTGAAAGGCAGACCCAAAATTTTTATTGCGGATGCCGCCATCCGCAATGCGGTGCTGATGATTGACGATGTTCTTTCCGACGAAAGAGAGCTTGGCGTTATGGTGGAAACGACCGTTTATAAGCATATTGTATCATTCTATCAAGGCTGCATGGCGCAGATCGGATATTTCAGGAATGCGAAAGATAACCAGAAAGAGGTTGACGTGGTGATCGAGCTTCCCCGTGAAAAGATCCTGTGCGAGGTCAAGTACCGCAATCATTCCCACATTTCCGGTACGGATGCGATCGTGGAGCTTTGCAGGGATGAGAGATCAAAGGTGACAAGCGCTTTTCTTATTACGAAACGGTTAGAGGACTTTGGACTGTCAGGTCATGAAACGATAGTTCCGATCTTACGGATACCTGCGCTTGCTTTTCTATATCTTTTAGGGAAGGCAGAGGCAGACGGACAAGATGGGAAAATGTAGTGTTACCAATTATTTGCCTGTAGATTTTTGAATTTCCTGATCGCCAGCCAAAGTCGTGGATGATGTGGACACAATTATTTGCCTGTAGATTTTTGAATTTCCTGATGTCAGGAACTCGATTTGTTGATTTTTTTCCCAGAAGAACTCGATTTGTTGATTTTTTGTTCAGAGAACTCGATTTGTTGATTTTTAACTCGATTTGTTGATTTTTAACTCTAGACTTTTAAGGGGAGGGGATGTATACTCAGACGTTAGCGAAAGCTAATATTTGGAGGCTTGTTTATGACCATTAAGGATTTGAATATAGGAGAGAGCGGGCGCGTCACCGTCGTGGGCGGGGAAGGCGCGCTGAGGCAGCATTTCCTGGACATGGGCGTGACCCCCGGGGCGGAGGTCACGGTCGTGAAATTTGCGCCCATGGGGTATCCCGTGGTGGTGCGTTTACACAGTTATGAGCTGACCCTGCGGATTGATGACGCGGATAAGATCGAAGTGGAGCGTGTGGAACCAAGCGTCCGGGAACCGGAGGACACGACTCAAAGGCGCAGGATCCCTCACCCCTATTTCGGCGAGCCGGGCGTGCACCATGAGAAGGCTACGGAGCATCCGCTGCCGGACGGGCATGTGCTGACGTTCGCGCTCGTGGGAAATCAGAACTGCGGCAAGACGACACTGTTCAACCGGCTCACCGGCGCGAACCAGCATGTCGGGAACTTCCCGGGCGTGACGGTGGACCGCAAGGACGGGGCGATACTCGGGCATCCGGGCACGTCCATCACGGATCTTCCGGGGATCTACTCCATGTCCCCCTACTCCAATGAGGAGCTTGTCAGCCGCAATTTTGTCCTTCTGGAACACCCGGACGCCATTATCAACATCGTGGATGCCACAAATATTGAGCGCAACCTTTACCTCACCATGCAGCTTCTCGAGATGGACCGGCCCATGGTGGTGGCCCTCAACATGATGGATGAGCTCACGGGCAATGGCGGTTCCATCAATGTGAATGCCATGGAGGCGCGGCTCGGTGTGCCGGTTGTGCCGATCTCGGCGGCAAAAAACGAGGGCATAGAGGAGCTGGTCAGCCATGCCATGCACGTGGCGAAGTATCAGGAAAAGCCGGTGAGAATTGATTTCTGCTCAAAGGATTCGGCTGGGGGAGCGGTGCACCGGTGCCTGCACGCGGTAGTGCACCTGATCGAAGACCATGCGGAGAGGAGCGAGATCCCTGTCCGCTTTTCCGCGTCGAAGGCGATAGAGGGAGACCAGCTGATTATCGATCAGCTGGGGCTGGATCAGAATGAGCGGGAGCTTCTGGAGCACATTACCCTGCAGATGGAGAATGAGAGGGGGCTGGACAGGAAC
>CAZROZ010000161.1:3005-3423 GCA_964601745.1 uncultured Lachnospiraceae bacterium
GAACGCGGCGATTGCGGACATGCGTTTCAGTTTCATCGATGATGTGTGCCGCGAGTGTGTCAGGAAACCGAAGGAGAGCCGGGAACACGTCCGGAGTGAAAAACTCGACCGGATCCTGACCGGGAAATACACCGCGATACCGGTGTTTGTCTGTATTATGGCGCTGGTGTTTTATCTGACGTTCAATGTCATCGGCTACTGGCTCCAGGAACTTCTGGATGTGGGTATCACCGCTCTGACGGAACTGGTGGACAGAGCCATGACCCTGGCCGGCGTCAACGCGGTACTCCATGATCTGGTCATCGGCGGGATCTTCGAGGGCGTTGGTTCGGTCCTGAGTTTCCTGCCCATTGTGGTGACCATGTTTTTCTTCCTTTCGCTTTTGGAGGATTCAGGGTACATCGCCCGGGTCGCCTTT
>CAZROZ010000161.1:3433-4757 GCA_964601745.1 uncultured Lachnospiraceae bacterium
CCGGGCGGAGCATTGTGCCGATGCTCATCGGCTTCGGATGCACGGTTCCGGCGGTGATGGCCACGAGGACCCTGCCCAGTGAGAGGGACAGGAAGATGACGATACTCCTCACGCCTTTTATGAGCTGCACGGCGAAGCTGCCCATCTATTCCTTTTTCGTGAGCGCTTTTTTCCCGGGAAAGGGAGGATTTATTATGACAGGCCTGTATCTGCTTGGGATCGTTGTCGGTATTTTGATCGCGTTTCTTTATAAAAAGTTTCTTTTCCGGGGCGAGGCCGTTCCGTTTGTAATGGAGCTGCCCAATTACCGGATGCCCAGCGCGAGGAGCACGCTGCAGCTCATGTGGGAGAAGGCGAAAGACTTTTTGCAGAAAGCGTTTTCCGTCATCCTGATCGCTACGGTGGTCGTATGGTTCCTGCAGAGTTTCGACATCCACTTTAACATCGTCTCCGACTCTCACCAGAGTATCATGGCGATGATCGCCGGAGCCATCGCACCTGTGTTCCGCCCGCTGGGTCTTGGAGACTGGAGGATCTGCACCTCCCTCATCAGCGGTTTCATGGCCAAGGAGAGCGTGGTCTCTGTGTTGGAGGTTCTCTTTGCGGGCCAGGGCGGCGTTGCGGCAGTGCTGGACACTGTCTCAGCCGGTGCTCTCCTGGTGTTCAGCCTGCTCTACACGCCCTGCGTGGCGGCCATTGCCTCTGTCAAACGTGAACTGGGAGGCCGCTGGGCTGTGGGGATGGTGCTCTGGCAGTGTGTGCTTGCGTGGCTGGTAGCGTTCCTGGTCCGTGGGATTCTGATGCTGGTGCTGGGATGATAAAATAAGAACCGGGCCTGGCGATCCCGTCGCTCACTGTCAGAACTGATCTCAGTGCTGGGATGACAATATAAGAATCAAGTCCCTGAACGCGCACTGGATTTCGAGATCGGTGAGAGCTAGGATGACAGTACATGAGCCATATCCCGGAATAGGCCGGGTGCGGCTTCCAGCTCCCGGAAGGTGCCACGCTGGACGATCTGCCCTCTGTCCATGACGAGGATTTCGTCGCAGTTTCGCAGTGTGGAGAGACGATGGGCGATGGAGATCACGGTGGTTCCGAGCTCTTCTTTCATGTTTTCGATCTCCGCCTGGATGAATTTCTCTGAGGTGTTGTCGAGGGCGGAGGTTGCCTCGTCGAGGATCAGGATCCGTGGCCTGCGCAGGAAAATGCGGGCCAGGGCGATGCGCTGGCGCTGACCGCCGGAGAGATTTTTTCCGCTTTCCGAGAGGGTGAACTGGTAATTTCCCGGGAGCTTTTCAATATCGTCTGCGATGTTGGCTTT
>CAZROZ010000162.1:0-4737 GCA_964601745.1 uncultured Lachnospiraceae bacterium
TAGGAGAGTGATATGATGAATTTTGACGTGCGTTATGCCAATCATCCGGAAGATTCCAAGAACTATGACACAGAAATGCTGCGCAGGCACTATCTGATCACGGGCATCTTTGAGCCGGACTCCATTAATCTGACGTATTCTCATCAGGATCGGATTATCGCCGGCGGGATTATGCCGGTGGAGGGAGATCTGAAGCTGGAGAGCTGCAAAGAGCTGGCGGCACCCTATTTCCTGATGAGAAGGGAACTGGGCGCGATCAACATCGGAGGTCCCGGCATCATGATACTGGACGGAGAAGTGTATCAGGTTGCCTCCCGGGATGGGATTTACGTGGGCATGGGGACCAAGGAATTGATTTTCCGCTCGGTTGACAAAGAAAATCCCGCGAAATTCTATGTGAATTCCTGCCCGGCGCACCGGACCTGCCCCACGGTACTGATCCCGATGGAAAAGGCCAGATACAATCACCTGGGTTCCCAGGAGACAGTCAACGAGAGAATCCTGCGGCAGTACATTCACCCGGCGGTATGTGAGAGCTGTCAGCTCAGCATGGGCATGACCGCGCTGATGCCGGGCAATGTCTGGAATACGATGCCCTGTCACACCCACGAGCGGCGGATGGAAGTCTATCTCTATTTCGACATCGCGCCGGACCAGGTTGTCTTCCATATGATGGGGACGCCGGATGAGACCCGGCATCTGGTCCTTCACAACGAGGAAGCGGTGATCTCCCCCAGCTGGAGTATCCATACCGGAGTGGGGACGCAAAATTACACTTTTATCTGGGGAATGTGCGGAGAAAATCAAGACTTTGACGACATGGACGGGATTGCCACCGAAAATCTGCGTTGACGGAGAAGCATAGCGGAAAGCGCTGGTGTCTTTTGCGGAGACAGGGTCCGGTGAATTGGTGCGGATGGTCCATGGCTGCCGCATGGCAATCAGGCGAATGTCCTTTTTCAAACGGAGGTTTTTCATGCGGTTTCATCTTTTATATGTCTCTTCGGTGTCCGCCTGTTTTGAGGTGGAAAATGAGAATCCCTATTATGCCGAAACACCGTTTGACGTCTCTTTAAACGGGAAGCTGGTGCTGGAGAAGATACGGACGAATATATTTTCTCTCTTTGATCTGCGCCCGGATACGGGATATCAGGCGGCGATCGGGGAGGATGAGGTCTCTTTTCAGACCAAGGCGGAGACCGCGTGCCTCAGTGTCAGGGATTTTGGCGCCAGGGGAGACATGGTCACCGACGATACCCAGGCAATACAAAATGCCATTCTCGCCTGCCCGGATGGAGGACGGGTCAAGATTCCAGCCGGGACCTACCGGGTCCGGCCGCTGATGCTGCGCTCCAATATGACGCTGGAACTGCGCAAGGGGGCGGTGCTGCGGGGCGATGTCCAGGAGGAACATTATCCGATTCTACCCGGTGATATCCGGGATGCCGACACGGGTCGCAACATGATTATCTCCATGTGGGAGGGAGAGCCTCATCCCAGTCATCAGAGTCTGCTCTCTGCCTATTATGCGCATGATTTTGCCGTCATCGGACAGGGAATTATTGATGGAAATGCGCAGAATTCCAGCTGGTGGAAGAATGTGAACGAGAGGAATGTCGCCCGCCCTCGTCTAGTGTATCTGCATGAGTGTGAGGATGTGGTATTTCACGGGATTACCGGTCGCAATTCACCGTCCTGGAATTTCCATCCTTTTTTGTGCAAAAAGCTGGGCTTTTATGACACTGCGGTGGAGGCACCCAAGGACAGCCCCAATACCGACGGTTCAGACCCGGAGGCCTGCGACCAGGTCCAGTACATCGGCATGCGGTTCTCTGTGGGGGACGATGCCATTGCCATCAAGAGCGGGAAAATGTATTTCGGCATGAAATACAAGATACCGTCCTCCAACATTGTCATACGCAACTGCCTGATGGAATATGCCCACGGCGCAGTGGTGCTGGGCAGTGAAATGGGAGGCGGTGTGCGGGATCTGTCAGTCAGTCAGTGTCTGTTCTCTCACACGGACCGGGGCGTTCGGATCAAGACCAGGCGGGGACGCGGGAAATACGCGGTGGTGGACGAAGTTACCTTTGAGAATATCCGCATGGATAATGTGATGTGTCCGCTGGTGATAAATATGTATTATTTCTGCGGACAGGACGGCCATGCGGATTATGTGGCCAGCAAGACGCCTCAGCCGGTGGACGATACGACGCCGTTTCTGGGCTCGTTCACATTCCGGGATATGGAATGTACGGACTGCGAGTGGGCGGCGGGATATTTTTACGGCCTTCCGGAACAGCCTGTCCGCTCGATTACCATCGAGGACGTGCATTTCTCCTATAAAGAAGATGCGAAGAAGGGTCAGCCGGCTATGATGGAAGACTGCAAGGCGATGGCACGCAAAGGCCTTTATTTTAACAATGTCAACAGTGTTCATCTGAAGAACGTGACCTTGGAGGGTCAGAAAGGGAAAGAATTGATCACAGAACATGTGAAGGAGGTTGTTCGCGAATGAATACTCCAAACCTTTCCGTCCAGACGGATGCGCTGATCAGGCGTTACGTGGAGGAGATAATGGCGGGGTCTGCCCCGGATCGGCCATTGTGGAATATTGAAAAGATAAGACAGGGCAAAATCAATGGCTGGAATTATATAGACGGCTGCATGATGATTGCGCTGCTGACCATGAATCAGATCACAGGCGAGGACCGCTACTACGAATTCGCCGAGCACTTCCTGGACTATTATGTGAGGGAGGACGGCTCTCTCCTGGGATTTCGCGAGGAGGACTATAATCTGGATAATCTCTGCGAGGGGCGTCCCTTGTTCGATGTGTACGCCAGGAGCGGAAAAGAAAAATACCGGAAAGCCATTGAGACATTGCACGGACAGATTCTGCGCCAGCCGAGGACGAAAGAGGGCAATTTTTGGCACAAGAAGATCTATCCTGATCAGGTCTGGCTGGACGGTCTGTATATGGCCCAGGTATTTTATACCCGATACACCACTCTATTTGAGGACTGCAGAGGGTATGAAGATATTCAGTCCCAATTTCACAATGTCCGCGCTCATATGTATGATGAAGAGACGGGGCTTTACCGGCACGGCTATGACGCTTCCGGAAAAGCGTTCTGGGCGGAGAAGGACGGTCGCAGTCACAATTCCTGGCTGCGGAGTCTGGGTTGGTTTGCCGCCGCGCTGGTCGATGTGACGGCGGAACTAGCGCCTGGTCACGAGGCGTTTCGGGAGGAAATGACGGCGATTGCCCGGGAATTGGCGAAAAATCTGCTGCCCTATATTGACAAGGAGAGCGGAATGCTCTGGCAGGTGCCCACGCAGATCGGCAGGGAGGGAAATTATCCGGAGACTTCTGGTTCCGCCATGACAGCTTATTTCTATTTGAAGGGAGCTCGCCTGGGCATGCTGGACCCGGATTACGGACCTGTGGGTGCGGGGATCTTCCATGCCATCTGCGACCGCTATCTGACTGAGACCAACGGTCGGCTGAATCTGGGCGGCATCTGTCTGGTGGCAGGCTTGGGACCGGAGAACAATCGCCGGCGGGACGGGAGCTACGAATATTATATCTCGGAACCGGTGGTGGAAAATGACGCCAAGGGTCTCGCGCCATTCCTGCTGTGCTATACGGAGATGCTGCAGGCGAAAGACATGGCGCAGAGCGAACAGGTGCAGGACGGACAGAAGTAAAATTAAACTTAAAAGAACATCTCAGAAAGGAGGGCACCGCATGCTGCAGCTTGGACTGCGTCTGCACGACGCGGAGAAAAAACCATTGGAGCCAATGCTCTCTGCGGTGAGAGAGCAGGGTTTTACCTGTGCACATTTGGCTCTGCGCAAATTGATGCCAGAGATCCCCTGTACGGTCTCCTCCCTGACTCCGGGGTATGCCCAGTACCTGAAGAAAGCCTTTGAAAAGGCGGATCTTTCTATCGCGGTTCTGGGCAATTACCTGAATCTTTTGCATCCGGACGAGGCTTATTTAAAAGACGCCAAAGAGATGTATCTGGCACACATCCGCTTTGCGTCTCAGCTGGGATGCGGAATGGTGGGCACCGAGACCGGGGCGCCCAATGCGGCATACTCCTTTACACCGGAATGCCGGGAGGAGAAGACACTGTCTCTCTTCATCAAGAGACTGAAACCTATCGTGCGGTATGCGGAAGAATTCGGCGTGATTTTTGCCATTGAACCGGTGGCACGCCATGCGGTGTGGTGCCCGAAAGCGTGCCGGAGGGTGCTGGATGAGATCGGCAGCCCCAATCTGCAGGTTCTTTTTGATCCGGTGAATCTGCTGGATCTGGAGAATGTGGACGGCAGGGAGGAGATATTTGCCGAGATGATGGAATCACTGGGCAAGGACATTGCCATGATTCATTTCAAGGATTTTGTGCGCTTCGAGGAGGGCTCTGGTCTGAAAGCAGTGGGCGCTGGGATGGGGGAGATGGATTACACTTCGATCCTGCGCTGGCTCAAAGCAGAGAAACCGTTCATCTGGGCCACCCTGGAGAATACGAATCCAGGCAATGCGGTGCGCTGCAGGGAGACGATACAGGGAATCTATGATTCGATATAAAACGAGCGCTGGACGAGAAATTTTCCAAGAGGGTTTCGGCAAAGTAAACTCCCAATGCCTCACATATGGGACACCAGCATAAATAAAAGCCCACGGATTGCTCCGCTGCGATGCAGCTCCCGCAATCCTAACCCGTATTC
>CAZROZ010000163.1:0-4723 GCA_964601745.1 uncultured Lachnospiraceae bacterium
GTGCAGCGAGCGCTGAAACAGATCGAAGAGAAAAATTATGTGCAGGACCTCATTTATCACGGTTTTGAGAAAAGTGAGATCCGGAAATATGGTTTTGCCTTTGAGGGGAAAAAAGTTCTCATCGGACGGTGAACTGCCGATGGAGAATAATACCGGCAACAAAATGATGGCCGCTTCGTCCCAGAGATGAGGAACAGTCCAGGTTTCCTTGTGACTGTCTCAAGTCTCTGCGGCGGAAGCGGCCATTGCAGCGGAGCAATTTGTGAGCATTTCTCCGTGTTAGTGCTCCATATCGGGAGCATGAGAGTTTAGTGGGAAAAAGATGCCCTGGAAATAAAGGAAGTCTCTTTTACTTGGAGCGTTTTCTTCTCACATAGCGCAGCTGGCAGGTCTCTCCTCCCTTTGCGATGGTCTGCGGCAAGTCTAATTCCACGCCGAAGCAGGAGCCGATTCCCCGGTCGCCGCACATGGCATAATCACAGAGTTCCGCGATCTCTTCATCGCTGCATCCCTGCTTCTGCCAGGCTTTTACCAGGGGGCAGTAGTGAAAATCAATGTCCAGATGGTCGTCGTCACAGCGAAGGATTTTCATCTCGAAGACTTTCTGGGCGAAAAATCCGAACAGCGCTTTCTTCAATCCCCGCAGGGAATTTCCCATACCGCCTTTTTCCTTCAGCAGGTTCCCCTGATAGACACCGCATCTACGGATGGCAGTGGACACATATTCCTCCCGGGGCAGCCCCTTCTTTGCCGCCTCATCTGTCAGGAGGTACATCCACAGCGCACGGTGTTCCAACTGATCCCGAACCCCCACGATCAGGGGATTCTTCACCTTGGGTTCATTCTTTACCTTACTCATCTTGATACCCCTTTCTACATTAGTAGATCCCTTTAATGACTAGTATTATATGATTCTATTCTATAGAAACCCCCATGTTCCACATGAGGAGCATCACCATGAATAAAAGCCCACGGATTGCCCCGCTGCGGCGCAGTCAGTATCCTTTTACGGTGCAGTCAGTATCCTTTTACGGTGCAGTGAGCATCCTTGCGGTATAGTCAGCATCCCGCTTCAAAAGCCATCTCTATCCCATCCTCTGTCAAATCGTACCAGTTGACGTCGGGTTTCCAATCCTGTTCGCCCAGCGCCTCGTCATAGTCTTCTGGAGTGCATTCTGTGTCATTGACATAATAATGGATTTCCTCTGCGCTCTTGGATTCCAGGTAGGACAATTTTACAATATCATATCCGGTCTCCGAGAGGAGAAGCGCTCCAAAGCCGGAATCTCCCGAATCACTGGAAAAAGAAAAAGTCCCATCGGTTTTTATGGTGTGAAATTCTCCGTAGGGCAGGCTGCTACCATAAACAATACCGTCATGTTCATGCAGGACTTCAAATCCATAATCCGGGTCATCGTCGGCCTGAATTCTGAGCACGATTTCCTGCACGCCGTCCCTGGTCAGATCGACCAGAGAGAATTGCGTCGCCTTTACTGTCACGATGGAATCGTCACTTACTTCTTCCCGGAGATTTTCCAATGTGAGCTCCTTTTGCTTGGAGCTGGTGCTGACAAAAGGCTGATTGCCCAGAAGAATATCTCTATAGAGTTCCACAGCCAAGCCAGTGGAGGTGTCTCCCTGTTCCGCGGATGGAAGTGTCTCTGCGGGAGGGACTGTTTCAGTCCCTGTCTGTCCGGTCGGTTCGGTGGTCTGTGAGCCGCCTTCGTTTCCGGTGCAGCCGATGAAGAGACAGAGCAGCATCGCACCTATTAACATCACGGAAATGCGCTTACAAGTCGATCTATTTTTCCACATTTCGCCGACACTCCTTTCACCCATGGATCGCGATGGAAAGAGAAGAGAAAGGCTTTTATCACCTGGACAGAGAGTCTTTCGATTTCGTCTTGTCTTTCAAACTATATTCCATGAACTTACATAGTGTCAAGCTCCTTTTTATTTACCTGGTGATGCCCGCTGGATAGGATTTCTGTGCTTCCGTCCGGAAATACCACTTCACATGTGCAGGAAACCGGGACATCCACCGTGATCTCCATGTTATTGTCCAGGATTTTCCAGCGAAGCTGGATCCTGCCGTAGGGAGTTTCTAGCGTCCCTTCGCACCAGGTAAGTCCGCCTCCTGTCAGCGGTTTGACCAGGAAACGCTGGTAACCTGCCTGCAGCGGCCGCAGTCCCAGAACTTCCTTGTAGAGAAAGTCCCCCACACAGCCATAGGCATAGTGGTTGAAGGATACGCCGCTGTCGGACACGCATTGATTGCGAAAGTGAAGAGGAGCATCTGCCGGGATATTGTCCCAGCCCTCCCAGAAGGTGGTGGCCCCATTTTCAATTTCATAGAGCCAGGAGGGACAGGTATCCTGGTAGAGAAGGCGCCACGCTGTGTCCGCATGGCCGTGATCCGCCAAGGCAAAGAGCAGCCAGGGCGTTCCCGTGAAACCTGTGGAGAGGTGATCCTGATTCTCCCGCACCAATAGGTCCAGGCGATCCGCCATCTTTTTCGCGGTCTCCCCCTGCGCGATGCCAAAAGCCAGAGGAAGCGCATAGCCTGTCTGGTATTCCTGGCGCAATTTTCCCGTGCCGTCTGTGAATTCGTGAAGGAACGCATCACAGATCTCCCGGTGGAGTTTGGCAAAGGCATTGCTGTCCTTTTCCCTGCCCAGGAGGTCTGCGACGCGGGACATGATCTCACTGGTCCGGGCGAAATACGCGGTGGCCACCAGAGGACCTCTCGCCATACAGCTTTTCACAGATTCTCCCGGCGCGTTCCAGTCTCCAAATTGAAACAGATACTTCCAGATGCGGCGCTTGTGCTTCCGCACAGAAAAGAGTGAAGCCCAGCGTTTCACAGAGAGCAGATATCTCTTCATAGTTGGATACATTTTTTCCAGCAGGGACAAATCCCCACTGGACTCATATTCTGCCCAGGTCACCAGAATACAGGAATCTCCCCAGCAGGCGGTGGGAACAGAAGGCCCCAACCCTTTCACATTCGGAACGACAAAGGGAACTCCGCCCAGGGCCGTCTGCTCGGCACGCACATCTTTCAGCCATTTCTCCAGGAATTGTTCCATATCGAAGTTATAACAGGCAGTTGGAGCGAAAATGGAGATATCTCCTGTCCATCCCAGGCGCTCGTCCCGCTGCGGACAGTCTGTGGGAATCTCCACAAAATTGGACTTGCCGCTCCACCGAATCAAGCTTTGAATCTGATTCAATCGCTCATCAGAACACGAAAAGGACCCGATTTCCTTGAAGTCCGAGTGCAGGACTAGAGCGGAAACGGTGACTTGCTCCGGCTCGATTCCCTCTATCTCAAGGTAGCGAAATCCCATGGAAGTCATGCGGGGAGAGTAAATCTGCTCCCCCTCCCGGCAGTAATAAACAGCAGTAGCTTTCGCGGTGCGATTGGAATGAAAGCATAGGTCTCCGTTAAAAATCGTTTCCGCGTGGCGAATGGTTATTTTCTGCCCGGTGTGTCCGCTTAGTTTCAGCGAAACGACTCCGGCGAAATTCTGACCGAAATCGTAGATCAGGTGCCCGTTTTTCCCGGGGAAGCTCTCCCTTGGAGTCATGATTCCCTGGATTCGCACTGGCGGACCGTACTGCAGAATCAAGTCCGGGTGAATGGGAGGACGAAAAAGAGTCGCTCTTTTCCAGAGGATCCGGTCCAAGTCCACCGTCGCATCGTAGATTTCCCCGTCATAAAAGTCCGCGAAGCGATACTTTCCCTCTTCTGTCACCTGCCAGCTCTCGTCTGTGACGATTTTCTCCCGGGTGCCGTCCGCATAGATCAGAAAAAGTTCCAGGAGAAACGCCTGTTTCGGGGAGGTGATGCGGGTGAGGCTGTTATAGGTGAATCGTCCCACTGCCCAGCCCCCGCCTACCACCGCGATGAGCGTGTTTTCTGGCTTTAGCATCTTTGTCACATCATAGATCTGATACTGGAGATTCTTCCGGTAGGTGGTATATCCAGGGGAGAAGTAATCCTCCCCCACCTTTTCTCCATTGAGTTCCAATTCGTAAATGCCGATAGCGGTGGAGGTGATAAAAGCTCTTTTCAGCTCTTTGCCGCAGGAAAATTTCTTCCGGAAGGTCATTGGCAGCGGAGATTCTTTCTTCGGAAATTCGTAGGCACCATCGGTGATCCAATTTGCGCTCCAGGGAAGCCCCATCCTCCCGGTGCGCACCGAGCGGCGGCAGTGAGCCTTTCTGCCGTGATTGTCGGTGACGGAGATTTCCAGCTGATAGGGGTGAAGCGGTTTGGTGAGGGCATTTTGCAGCACGATGCCGCTTTGTGCCTGGGTCTGTACTTTTTGATTTCCGAGTGTGAGCTGGACAGACGCAAGGCTCGTGTCCGGCAGGTCGCTTTCCAGGGCGAAAGAGATCACAGGACTTGAATTGTCCGTGATGCACTCCCTGGTGCTGTGTTCAATTTTAACTTCTGTGATTCTGAGTGGTTCCATAGTCGTATTGCCTTTCATTCATGGTAGTGCCCATATGTGGAGCACGGGAGTTTTTCAGGGGAAGGGGGGATTGGTTCCTTTTCTATTGCCGTCACAGGGACTGGACCTTGCCGTCCCAGAGAAGATGCATGCGGCGGTCTCTTCCTATTGCATTGTAGAGATAGACTGTCCTTGCGTATTGTAAAAAGAAAGCCTCAATTGTAAAAACGTTTTTGTAAATTGGAAAAGATAGGACATCTATC
>CAZROZ010000164.1:0-4721 GCA_964601745.1 uncultured Lachnospiraceae bacterium
TGGCCATAATTCTGCTTTCTGGGCACACAGTGCGATCCCGCCTTGATAGTCCGCCGCGTGAAAATTGCCGCCCAGAGACTGGACATAATCCGTGACTTGCTTCTGCGTCAACCACTTGACGTAGACATTGATCCTCTCCCCGGCTTTCAGCGGTTCCCCGATCTTTGCCTCCATCTCCTCCTCATTGGTCACCACCAGATCATGGGCGGGATAATAGTAGAGGGAGTCATCCACCGCTTCCGGATAGAGGGAAGTATCCCAGATATGGTCCAGGTGCATCTGCTCATCCGAGGAAAAGAGATAGCACTTGGCACTGGTCCCGTCATTTCCGGCGAACATGTCGTCAAACGTGCAGTCCACATGGTACCAATTGCCGTCCAGCTCGATCATGTTCCAATTGTGTTTGGCCCCATTTCCCGTGCCGAAAATCTGGGTGCAGTTCATCCCCAGCATGGAGGTGAGCATATCAAAGGCATCCGCGTACCCCTGACAGATGGTATCGTGATTGAGCATCGCGCCGTATGCGGTGATGCCCAGATCCAGCTTTCCCATCGTGGGGAGCCGCTCCAGCTGGTCATTGTCATATTGAATCGTACCAGAGAGATAGTCATGGATGACCACACATTTCTCGACATCCGTCATGTCCTCCGTGATATTCTCCTTGAGCCAGGCCACCGCCGTGTCGTAAAGTTCGCTCTCCTCCTCAGTCAGTCGGGATTTGTCATTGTTGAGATACGCCCAGGCCACATCGTCGCCGGGATAATAAGTCACCCGGATCACATAGTGTTTCCCATAGTCGCCGGGCTTCATTTTCGGCACCACCCACGCCACGTGATAATTATTGCAGAAATCCTCCGCCTCCATATTGAACCGCACCGTAGTCGCACAGGAGAAGACAATGCTCTGACAGCGATGTTCAATACAGTCCTTAAAGTAGGCGTCAAATCCGAGATCATTGGTGAAGGCCGGCTGCTGCCCGTAATCAATAGAATCCACGCTGAGGTTGGGATCATAGGGATCGATCCCCTTCATATCCTCCGCCGTGAAAATCTCCGCTTCCGCTAAAATCTCAGACTGGGTCTCTTCCGGATTCACCAGCACAGCGGTGGTATCCGTCTGACCGTCTTGTGTCGTATCTCCCGTTCCACTGCCACCGCAGGCAGTCAAACAGAGAGAAAGCAGCAATATCATCCAAAAATAATGGAAACGTTTCATCTTCCACCCTCCCGCTATTTAGAATTACCGGATACCGCGAGTCGTTCTATAGACAGGGACGGCGCCAGAATCTGCCCGTAGCTGCCGGAGAACCAGCGCAGATCACTGCCAACCTCCCGTACCTGGCCCAGCATCTGAAAGAAATTTCCCGCGATGGTGATCTGACTCACTGCCCGTCCCGGCTTTCCCTCCTGGATCCGATAGCCGTGGGAAATCAGCGAAAAATCACCGGAAGAAAATTGGGCGCCGGCGAAGACTCCGTCCACAGAAGTGATCAGCAGTCCCTCTCCCATTTCCGCTATCAATTCATTCTGATTCTTCTCACCAGGTTCCAGAATCAAATTGGTGAATCCCGTTCCGATCTCGCTGTCTGTTCCCGGGCGAAATCCGTTCCCGCCTGGCGTTTTTCCAGCCATAGCCGCAAAGCGCCTGTCGTACAGAAAGTTCGTCAATCTGCCACGGGAAATGATGTCCTTCTGCGTCGTCAGAATTCCTTCATCGTCAAAGCGGCGTCTGGAAAGTCCTCCCTGGAGCGAAGGCACCTCCCGCAAGGTGATATTCTCCCCCGCTATTTTCTGACCCTCGCTCTCCCTCAGGACACTCATCCCGCTGCACACATTCTCACCAAAGAAGGCCGGCATAAAGGCATCTAGGAGTTCACCCACTACTTTACAGTCGATCACCACCGGCGTGAAACCAGTGGCATAGGACTCTGCGTTCAATCGGTTCACCGCACCGGCTGCCGCGTGTCTGGCCAGCGTCGTCACATCCGGAATCTGCCGCCATGGGAACGAGACGCTCCGGCTCCCCAGCTGCGCCTTCTCCCCCTGTCTGGCAGTGACAGCCACATAACAGTGACCGCCGGATTCCAGATCCTCTGCCTGATTCCCGTCACTGTCCGCCAGCGTGACCATCTTTTTCCAATCCCCGTAGACACAATTTTGTACCTGAGTGATTCTCTGATCGAATCCATAGGCAGCCGACTCTGTCTGAAGCAGCAATTCCTTGATATCCGGCAAGGGCAGAGGCTCTGACTCCTCCTGCGGAGAGGAAAGGTTCGGCAGCTGCCAGGGCAGAAAAGTCTGCCCTCCCGCCAGGGCGCTCTGTTTTATGGCCGCAATCACATCCCCGAATAAATCCTGCCGCAGATCCTCCACAAAAGCGCTGCCCGCGAATCCGTCCACCGCTCCCTTAATGTGGTAAGTCTGCCGGGAGGAAATCTGAACCTGATCGATTTCTCCCTGATAGAGGTGGACACTGCGGCTCTCCAACCGTTCACTGTGAAATTGCACCTGATCGATTCCCGCGTCCCGGGCAGCCTTCAGAAAAGCTTCCATATATTGTTTCATCCTGCCTGCCCTCCCACAATCATATTTTGAACCCGGATCGTCGGCTGACCCGCGCAGATATAGATGGCACCGCTGTCATTGTAGCAGTATCCCTGCCCCAGCAGAAAGTCATCTCCCACTCTGTCCACATTCCGCAGGACTTGTCCGCCGGTTCCAATGAGCGTGGCGCCCCGGACACAGTTGGTCAATTTTCCATTTTCAATCAGGCGGCATTCCGTGGTATTGAAATTAAATTCCCCCGTCACCGGATTCACGGATCCTCCATTGATATTTCCAACGTAAAGGCCCATTTCCGTGTCCGATATGATCTCCTGCGGGCTTTCCTTCCCCGGCGCGATATAGGTATTGGTCATCCTTGCCTGGGGCGGGAAGCGATAGTTCTGTCTCCGGCCGGAACCTGTCGAGGGAACACCCATGCGCAGGCCATCCAGTTTGTCCACCAGATAACTTTTTAAAATTCCATTTTCAATCAAGATATTGCGTCTCGCGGGAGTCCCCTCATCGTCCATGTGAATGGAACCCCACTCTCCCGGCATGGAACCGTCGTCAATCAATGTCACCACGGGAGATGCCACCTGACAGCCCAATTTCCCGCAGAATTCTGAATTTCCCCGGGCGATGGAACTGGCCTCCAGGCTGTGGCCGCATGCCTCGTGAAACATCAACCCGCCGAAGCCGTTGCCGACCACCACGGTCATCACCCCGCCGGGACAGGGCTGCGCATGCACCGCGTCTTTCGCCGCAGCCGCCGCTTTCCTGGCCGCCGCGCGGACATCCATTTTCTCATAAAATTCAAGGCCCGCCATCGCGCCGGGGCCGTAAAAGCCCCTCTGTATCTGCCCGGCGTAATGGGCGAAGACATTGATCATCATCCTGGTCTTGCGCTGCCGGTCCACGGCCAAAAGCCCCTCTGTATTGGCAATCAGAATGTGCTTGTCCTCATCGAGATAATGGGCTTTCACCCGCACGATTTCCGGGTCATACTCCATCCCCGCCTCCGCCGCCATACGGATGAGATCCACTTTCCTCTGATAGTCCCGCTCTCTCATCTGCTGGCTGCCGCCGGAACGGATCTCCTCGTCCCCTTCCCCGGTCCACGTGGCAGAGGACGGGTCCCCGCTGTAATCGATCAAAGGCCCCAGTACCTGTCGATCTCCCTTTTTGCCCTTGCAAAGCGCTGCCAGTTCCTTTGCCAGACGCAGCAGATTCTCTTCCCGCTGGTCATTGGTGCTGGCGTAATAGCAGCGCAGGCCGGAAAATACTCGAATCCCCACGCCGCTTTCCTTCCCCAGCGTACTTTTTTCCACCCCGTCTTTGGAGCCGGTGATCTGGGTTCTTTGGGTATCTTCGCAAAATACCTCCGCAAAATCCGCAGACGCACCGGCGGTGTCTAATATTTTTTCCAGTGTTGAATTTGAAAGTATCACAGATGTATTCATCCTCCTCAATCTATTCCAGGGAACTCCTGTGAAAGAAGGCGTCCCTTTCCACGGACGGACCAGCTCTCCTCCAGCAGTTCCCCTATTACTCACAGGCAGTGATGGTCCCTTTCCACGGGCAGCCCAAGCTCTCTCCAACAGTTCCCCTACTACTCACAGGCAGTGATGGTCCCTTTCCACGGGCAGCTCAAGCTTTCTCCAGCAGCTCCCATATTGCTCACAGGCAGTGATGGCACGCCACCATATGACCCGGATCCGTCTCTGTCAGCTTCGGCATTTCCTTTCTGCACTCGTCCGTAGCGTACCGGCAGCGGGCAGCGAACCTGCAGCCCGGCGGCGGATTGATGGGACTCGGCACCTCACCCTGCAGACGTTCCTGCTGTTTCTTCTTTGCCTCATCGGATTCCACTGTGGGAATGGCGGCAATCAACGCGGAAGTATAAGGATGCTTCGGCGCATTGAAAATCTCTTCGCTGGACGCCAGTTCCACCATACTGCCCAGATACATGACCCCCACCCGGTCAGACAAATGCCGCACCATGGACAAATCATGGGAAATAAAGAGATACGTCAATCCCCGCTCTCTCTGAAGCCGGATCAGTAGATTCACGATCTGTGCCTGAATCGATACGTCTAGGGCAGAGATGGGCTCGTCGCAAACCATAAAAGAGGGATCCACCGCCAGCGCTCTGGCGATGCCGATCCGTTGCCGCTGTCC
>CAZROZ010000165.1:0-4697 GCA_964601745.1 uncultured Lachnospiraceae bacterium
GGACCTGCTGATGGCCGCCGTCAGCTTGCGAAGGGCCTGGGACATCAACCGGGCCTGAAGTCCCACAAGAGAATCTCCCATATCCCCGTCTATCTCTGCCTTGGGCACTAGCGCCGCCACAGAATCCACAATGATAATATCAATCGCTCCGGATCGGACCATCGTCTCGGTAATCTCCAGCGCCTGCTCCCCATTATCCGGCTGAGAAATGTACAATTCATCAATGTCCACACCGATATTTCGCGCATAGGTCGGATCCAGCGCGTGCTCCGCGTCAATAAAGCCTGCGATCCCGCCCCGCTTCTGTACCTCAGCCACCATGTGGAGTGCCACCGTAGTCTTCCCGCTAGACTCCGGACCATAGATCTCCACGATCCGCCCCTTCGGCACGCCGCCCAATCCCAATGCGATATCCAGGCTCAGGGAACCGGTGGGAATCGTCTCAATATTCATATTCACACCCTGGTCTCCCAGTCGCATGACAGAGCCCTTGCCATATTGCTTCTCAATCTGTGCCAATGCAGATTCCAGTGCCTTCTTCTTGTTAACATCATCTACCATTCTTCTTCATTCCTCCTAATCGAACAAATGTTCTTTTCCTTAAGATACCCCATCTTCTGTCTCCTGTCAAGGGGGTGTCTGACTGCGCGTAAAATTTCTTTTCCCGGTTTCAAGTCTATGTTAGTCAATTTTTTATTTTCTGTCAATGGATGGAAAAATATTTCCGAAAGTCTGAAAACTCGTAAAAAATTTCCGGATGCAGGCTCATTATTTTTACTACAATTCACGGCTGCAATAAGGCAGCAAGAATAGGAAAAAGACAAATCAAGGAAGCGGGATATACTACAGAATTTTAAGATCCAAAGCTGCTGCTGATAAATTTGAGGATGGCTTCAAGGGGGCATGCGAACCACAAAGGAGGCATGCGAACTACATCCATTTCCTTTACGAACTTTTATCAGCGCAGATCAAAGAGTGCAGGCAAAGAACAACGCAGCGTCGCATTTAGAATACACACTTTCCCTGCAGAAACCATCTTGATTGTCATAGAGTGAGGAGAAAATAAAGAGATGGATGTCAGAAGTGTTTCCTAGAGTCTCGCATTAAATACTAAATGAGGTCAAGGTAAACTCCCATGCCCCACATATTGGATGCTCCCATAAATAAAAGCTACGGATTGCTCCACTGCGATGTAGCTCCCACAATCTTGCCCAATAT
Organism: uncultured Lachnospiraceae bacterium; assembly: GCA_964601745.1. Taxonomy (GTDB): domain Bacteria; phylum Bacillota; class Clostridia; order Lachnospirales; family Lachnospiraceae; genus CAZROZ01. The sequence goes on from CAZROZ010000165.1 coordinate 1,219, forward strand.
TCGGAATCCGTGGGACCACTGCCCCACTACTTTCTCATATTGGGACGGGCAGATAACCCTTTTCCCACTGACACGCAAGCATGCCGGCGAAAAAAGGGTTTCTACCCTAATATCAAACAATATAAAATATAAATTAAGCGTTCTCTGTCACAAAGATGGAACTCCGTATCATCCCCATCCAGCACGTATAGGGCACGGTGCCCGCTTTGTCCGGGACAAATCTGATGATGTTGTCTCCCGGCTGCAATTTCATGTCGATATCATAAGCCGGAATGTACAGCTCATTATTGCAGCTTGTAATATGATCCTTGTCCGCATGGATTGTCCATTCCACAGGGATTCCTCTCTGTACGGTGATTTCCGGATAGCTGCCGTAATCCAGTTCAGAATACACGTATTGCGTCCCGTTTTCAATCACGACAGATCCATCCACCCGTTGCCGATAGGCAGAGGGCACGCCTCCCACACCCACTAGAGTGAGTCCGCTCACCATCGCGTTCACGCCCATCACAAGGACCAGTACAGAGGAAATAACACGCATTGGTTTGGCATACCGCTGCATGAGTTTTCCGCTCACCAGGCCAAATCCCAGCATCAGCGGGAGTGTGCCCAGACAGAAGGAAAACATGCTGAGGGCGCCTCTCCACCAACTTCCGGCGGACAGGGCGTACAATTGCATAGCCTGCAAAGGACCGCAAGGCATGAAACCATTTGCAAGGCCAATCAAAAAAGAGGACTTCCCCGCCACGCGTTTTAAGATTTTGTCGTGCAGGAACTTTGGAACAAGCGGCGTCAGTTTCTTCAGCCAGGAAAATCCGCCCAGCAGATTTGCGGCCATGATAAGCATAAATATCGCGGCGATTATTTGAATGGCAGCCTTTGTTTTAGAGGAAAAGTTGAAAACGGCACCGATTCCGCCGATCACCCCGCCTATGACCGTGTAGGACGTCAGTCTGCCGAAATTGTAAAGCAGATTGGCTTGTATCGGCTTCACTCCCCTTTTTGCGGATGATGTGCTCTGGGCAAGGTTAATGCCGCCGCACATTGCGATGCAGTGCAAAGATGTGGCAAGTCCCACAAGGAACAGCATGCCAAGCCCCATGCCCTCCCGTGCCATAGGAAATTTCTGTACCCATTGGGCGACAGACGTCTGTGTGAGAATCATATATAGGACAATCGCGCCGACGATCAAAAGCAGCAGCTTTACGAAACTAGAAAATGCCTCCTTGCGATCTGATTTCTTGGACAGCGCATATCCGGATCGCCGCAAGAGACTATCTATCTCGGACTCCGGTAGGACAGCTTCGTCCCACAAGGCCGTCAAAGTCCCCTTTTGCCAATCCGCATTAATATCGCTGATACCATTTACCGTAGAGAGGGACTTTTGCACCGTGTCCTCGCAATAAGGACAGTGCATTCCTTCTACATGCCAGGTCGTTCTTTTCACGCTCATTTAATAATCCTTCTTACGCTCACTTAAAAAATCTTTCTTACACTCATTTAAAAATCTTTCCAAGTTTCAAAATCGGGGACAGCGGACTGGAGTTCAGAAGCCTCAATAATCACAGAATTGTCCTCCACGCTGAAGTTGCTGACAGGTTTTGGATTGCACCCGCCAGTTACAGCGCCGATGGAATCTAGACTGAAAGTAAACCCGCAGTTCTGGCACTGCAGCATGCCGTCTTTGTACTCAAAATAAGCATACGGGGATCCAGCGCAGGATTGACATGTATTATAAGCTACGCGAGCCCCATCTCCATCACGAATGGCGATAATCTGCATCGCCTGCCCATCCTGCTCCCAATCTACAAAAAGCGGTTCGTCAGACAGCTCTTCTAGTGGGATTGATAGGTTCTCTTCTTTGTCATCTGTAGCTCCTTTGCCACCGCAGCCTGACAATAAGCCAAAGGCAATGATAAAGAGTGCGATGAAGGAAATAATTTTTACAGCTGGATATTTTTTTGCTCTGTACATCGATTGACCTTCTTTCTTTTTTTGTTCGTTTGCCGCAAAAAACCGCGCCCACTTAAGTGGAGGCTACTAACAAATCTCTGGTCATTATGAGACTCAGAGACGTTCTATCTGCGTCTCACATTCCAATTGATCAACAACCTTCTTCTCTTGTTAATTACCTCTCTTCACAAAACTGGGCTAATTCTTCTGCATTCTCATTCACATGAGACAAGTCCAATAGGTGGATGGCATTCGGCAGAACCTATTCTAAAATGAGCGAAATCAACGACACACTGTCAATGATTACAGCCACATTGAGCACAGATCCCTTTTTGTCTTCGGCAGCGTCAGATTTTGATGACGTGGGGAAACACAGCATCGTGGCAATCAGTATAATCGGCTGCAATAACGGATGCCTGAAATCTCCACGATTTTACCGAATGTATTTCCAGCGGTCAAGATATTCTATCTTCTTTTTGTGAAAAAGAGCATTGAGTTAGAGGTAATCATAGGTTGACAGATTTGTGGAGATTTATCGTTTTGGCCCTTCCTATAGAGTATATTAAAAACGTTTCATGAATAGAAACGAAAAACATGGAACAAGCCCAGTGATGGGAATGCAGATTCACCCTGCGAAGGTTGCCTTCCAGATTGAGGTTTCTCTGGAAGGTGATTTTTTTTGTCACTACTCTCCTACCTGCATAGTATTTTCATCTTCCTCTTTTCCATGATAGAAATCTTCTCGTCGAGTAGACAGTCTCGACACTCCTTTCTAAATTTACATTGTGAAAGGCTTGCCTACTGCCCCTCACAGAACCGAGCGTGCGGTTTTCTCGCACTCAGCTCTTCAAACCAGCTTCGGTTTTCTTCCCCAAATATCCATCGTCAAATGTGGCTCTTTCACATAGTATTTCCATACTCGAAGAAATTTATCGTATCGAAATTTCCCTTTCTGGTCTCTGCGATTCAACATTCTGTAAGTGGCATATTTTACATATTTCCAGAATGTCTGTATCGCATGAAAGTTCCCATTTACTCCGTAATAACTGTAGTGTCCCGCTAACGACAGATTTATCAGCTTCATTGTTTCTGCAACCGGTGCCGTCAGCCTGGTCCGCAACCATGCTTTCACTGTCTGTTTCTTGGCCTTGAGCTTCTTCTTGCTCGTCCGGACTCCCAGTCGATATTTTCCTTCCCTGGTCTTCGTGTTGTAGAACGTGAATCCCAGAAAATCAAAATCTTCTTTCGTCCCTTTGAACCTCCCCATTGGCAGAATTCTCATCTTATCCTCCGCTAGCTCCAGCCCGTATTTCTCGAGCCTCGCTCTTAGCATTCGCATCACTGCTTTTGCTTCATTCTCGTATTGAAACAGAAAAAAAAATCATCAGCGCTATGCCGAATTCGGCATAGCGCTGATGATTTTTGCGTCTGATATATTGATATTGCAATGCAAGTGATGTACCATAAATGCAGGAAGGAGATGTCAAATATGTCTGTTACTACGAATTTTAGCGTCCGAATGGACA
>CAZROZ010000166.1:0-4665 GCA_964601745.1 uncultured Lachnospiraceae bacterium
CCCGTGCTCTGGATCCACCAGTGCGTCCAGGACCAGCTGCACTGCCACCTTATGCTCAGGCATCGGCTGTTCAATGACCACTTTATCCCTTCCGGCAGGCTGATGCGTCAGCTTGGAGCCGTCAATACCGATCCGCTCGCAGAGCCCTTTGGCCAGCACGGCCTCATGGTCCATATCGATGAGTTGATATTTGAGAGAGGAACTTCCACAATTCATGACTAAAATTTTCATGATAAAAACTCCTTTATTTTTTACTGATGTGCCGGCACCGCGGGAGAAACGGAAATCACCGGTCAAAACAACATGATGCAGGGCAGCCTGATCATCACACAGAACAGCCTGTCACCGGCGCAGGGCAACCTGTGCGCCATGCAGGGCAGTCTGTCTCCGTCGCAGGGCAACCTGTGCACTAGCAGGGCAGCCTGATCAAAACTCCCGGAAATCCGTCAGCGCAGTCATTTACATCCCGGCCTGTACCGCCGTGATCGCTATCACGCCAACAATATCTTCGGTAAAGCAGCCCCTGGAGAGATCATTTACCGGCTTGGCAATCCCCTGAGTTAAAGGACCGTAGGCTTCTGCCTTTGCCAACCGCTGGACCAATTTATAACCGATATTTCCTGCGTCCAGATCCGGGAAAATGAGCACATTTGCCTTGCCTGCCACCGGGCTGTCAGGAGCCTTGCTGGCGCCGACACTGGGAACGATAGCGGCATCCAACTGCAATTCGCCATCCAGCACCACATCCGGATACATTTCTTTGGCAATTCTCGTCGCCTCCACCACCTTAGTCACATCATCATGTTTGGCTGAACCTTTGGAAGAATGAGACAACATCGCCACCCGGGGCTCTGCGTTCACCAGTTTCTGGAAACTATTGGCAGAACTGCCGGCAATCACAGCCAATTCCTCCGGGGTGGGATTCTGGCAGAGTCCGCAGTCCGCGAAAACGAAAGTCCCATTATTGCCATATTCACAGTCCGGCACTGACATCAGGAAGAAACAGGACACCAGCTTGGTACCGGGCGCGGTCTTTAGAATCTGTAGGGCGGGACGCAGGGTATTGGCGGTAGAGTGGCAGGCACCGGAAACCACACCGTCCGCTTCCCCTGCTTTCACCATCATACAGGCGTAATACATATTATCCGTGGTGATCAGTTCTCTCGCCTTTTCCGGAGTCATCCCTTTGTTCTTGCGCAGCTCGACCAGAAGGTCAATGTATGCGGAGAGCTTGTCCGAGGTCTCGGGATCTATGATCGCCGCACCGGTGAGATCCAAATCCGCCGCGTCTTTTGCAATCTTGTCCGCATTGCCCAGAAGAACCAGATCCGCGGTCCCCTCTTTCAAAACAATGGCAGCTGCCTCCAGCGTGCGCCGATCCATGGATTCGGGCAAAACAATGGTTTTCTTGTTGCTTTTCGCTTTTTCTTTGATTACATCAATAAAGCTCATGTTGAAACTCCTTTCAATGGTGATTCGCACAATTCGTATGATAGCAGAGGCAAGAAAAAGAACCTTTGAATGAAAGAGACGCTAGAAAGATCTGCCGCAGAAGTAAAATCAAAGGGCTATCCTCACTGCCGTTGCGATGACGTGCTGTAATTTTTCCTTGAGATTATAAACCATTCCCTCAGTCTGTACAAGTTTGGTTTTTCGTTTTTTGAGGCTGCAGCTGCTGTTTCGCTGTCGATTTTTTCTCGCATTGCCCCTGGAAACAGCATATGTTATAGTAAACGGCATCTGAAAATTCCCTTTGAAGAAGGAAAGCCCACGGACTGCAGCGATTGATACAACGGGAAAGCCCACGGATTGCCGCGATTGATATCAAGGGAAAGCCCACGGACTGCAGCGATTGATAAAAAAGGAGACAAATCCATGAGAGCAGTAGGCATCGTAGCCGAGTATAATCCCTTTCACAAGGGACATGCCTATCATCTGCAAAAGGCAAAAGAAATGACAGAGGCGGACCTGGTTGTGGTCATCATGAGCGGTTCCTTCGTGCAGCGCGGAGCGCCTGCTGTGATGGACAAATGGCTGCGGACCCGACTTGCCCTTCTCGCAGGCGCGGACCTGGTTCTGGAATTGCCGCTGCCCTATGCCACGTCCAGCGCAGATTACTTTGCCCGGGGAGCAGTGGAGAGTTTGGCCGCCTGCGGTTTTGTGACCCACTTGGCCTTTGGGGCGGAGACGCCGGACCTTTCCCTTCTGTCAGAGGTCGCCTCGCTCTCCGCCTGTGTCACACGAAACGATCTGCTGCCCTACCTGAGGAAAGGGGCTACCTATCCCCAGGCAGTCACCGCGCACCTCTTAGATCTCCTTAACAAGATGCCGGAAAATGTCCTCCAAGGGGCAAAAAAAAAGCAGGAACTGCTCTTTGCTCCTAACAACATGCTGGGAATCGCCTATCTGCGTGCGCTGCGGGAACTATCCGAAGACTCCCCGGCTTCTCCTGGCCTTATCCCCGCAGTCATTCCCCGTGTCGGTGCCTCTTATCACGATATGACGTTGCAGGCCGGCACGATTCCCTCTGCCTCGGCTCTGCGCAATGCGCTGCGAAATGGAATACCTTTTTCCGACCTCATTCCCTACCTGCCGGAAAACCACATTTCTCTCTGGCAGGAACAATACGGCAAAACATTTCCCCTTTTTGCGGATGATCTCTCGGATTTGCTCTTTGAACGGCTGATGGAAGAATCTGCCTCTTCCCTTTCCTCCTATCTGGGTATCTCCGAGGATCTGGCGAACCGAATTGACAGGCTGAAAAGCTCCTATTCTTCTTTTTCAGATTTTGCCGCGCTGGTAAAGTCCAAACAATATACGCGGACTGGCGTGGAGCGTGCCCTGATCCATGTTCTCCTGCAGATCAGGCAGCTGCCAAGGCAGGTCCCCTATCTGCGGGTGCTGGGGGCAAAAGAGCCCGCCGTATTATCCCTTCTATCAAAGCAGGCCTCTCTTCCCGTCATCACGGGTGGGCAAATCCCGCTCTCTCTGCAAAAGGAGGAAGCGGCTCTCTCCCTTTTTGAACTGGAATTTCAGGCTGCGGAGCGAATCCGCTATCTGATCCGGCGCAAATTCAAAGGGGATCTGCCCTCTGAATATCGTCAGCCGCTGATTCTGCTCGAAAAATAATAAGTTTGGCTTGCTTTGATCCCTCTAAGGAACAAAGGCACAAAAAAAAGCCGGATGACTCAGCATTTTGCCACCTTTTCAACGTAATCCATCCACGCCCGAACCGGTGCAGTTTTTCTAAACTTTTGCAGACACACTGCCACAATCCTCAAAGCGGGCAAATCCCGGATGGGCACCCCTTTCAGCGCAGGATGATGGTCGAGATCGGCTCTCCTTGAAGGGAGAATTCCAATTCCCACTCCCAGCTCTGCCAGTTCCAGCAGATTCACCGCACGTTGACAGTGTGCCGCCACATGAGGCGCAAAATCCATCGCCGCACACAAGGAATCCTCGAAAGAGGCAATTTGTGCCTCCCTGTCCAGTGTCAATAACGGTATGTCTTTCAAATCGTGAAGGGAGATGGAATCTTGCTGAAAGAGGGGAGAATCCGCACGGAATACCGCCATGATTTGATCCTCCAGTATCGGCAGCGTGCAGAATTCAGAGTCGGACAAATCTGGCCGCTTAGGGAGAATGATGCTGTCCAGATCTTTATTCAAGAGCAGTCCCGGCAGCAGGTCAATCTGCACTTCTCTGGCGGACACGGATACTTCTGCCGTCCCCTTGAATTCATACAATAATCGCCCGATCCCATATTCTCCCATCGCCGGCATTACCCCGATGCGCAGCGTTTTCCGGCGCCTTCGCTGGCGTTTCTCAGCCTCATCCAGCAACTGCGCATACTGCTCGGAGATCGCGGTCAGTTCCGGCAAAAGCGCTTCTCCGTCCTGAGAAAGCGTCACCGACCGGGTGGTTCGATCCAGCAGCTGGACCCCCAATTCCCGTTCCATGGTCTGGATGTGCTTGGAAAGCGCAGACTGGGAAAGTGCCAATTCCTCCGCGGCCAATGAATATTTTTTCTTATTAGCCAGCACCAGAAATTCGTTGAAATAAGTGATATCCATAGATTCCCCTCCCCTGATATCGCCGATCAAATGCGGCTCCTGACATCACGATGCGTATCATCCTTATCGCACATCCCAGTTTAATAGATAAAGTGAAATTTGTCTATACATTTTTGCTTATTTGCTCTAAGTTTTTTCTCTACTAATATTATTTCTATCTATTCCGTTTTAGAATAAATAGTGTCTTAATAGGAATTGCAAATAAAGTAATTTATGTTACAATGGCAAGCGGATGAAGGATTTGTCCGTACCTCCATCTAAGTTTCGGTGCCAACCACATTTGTGTTGCGTACGGGAACATTATCGGAAGGGAACCGATGAACTTCCTTTCTCTCACCCGGTTCCTTTCTCCCCCAATAGGGCGTCGGCACGACTGGTCGACGTCCTTATTTTTTTCGCGAAGCGTAACATGTTCTGTGTAAACTCCCATGCCCCAGATATGGGACACCACCATGGATGAAAGCCGATTGCTCCGCGCCTGCGGCACTCTCGCAATCCTAACCCGTATTCGCAAATCGCGTCGCTCCCTGCGGTCGCACCGCTTTTTTGCTCATACGGGTTAGCGTCGCTAATGTCCATGCGGATTGGCCTG
>CAZROZ010000167.1:0-4652 GCA_964601745.1 uncultured Lachnospiraceae bacterium
AGCTGGGATAAGTGACCAGTGCTTTCACTGCCCCGGTGTGCACGTCAGTCACCACGATGGATCCGGAACAGGGCTCCAGTGCCAGCATCGCCGGCGTGATTTCCAGCTTTTTAATCTTCTCTATCATGAAATCATAGGAAGTGATGGTGCCCGCCTCCAGCTTCTTCTTCATGGGATCTTTCGCCGGCAGCACGCCCTGCTCATACAGGAGAAAACAGAGCGTTTTCCCCGTCAGATCATAGGAATAGATCAAATCGCCATAGATCATCTTGCAGTATTCCAGATCCTCCGGCAGCAGGTCAAAAATATAGTCCATCAGCTTTTCATACAGTTCCTGATTGTCGTAGTAATTGGAATCGGAACCCACCAGCTTGGACAGATCTATCCAGTCATGTGCCAGGGAATAGGCCAGGAACGCGCTTAAGCTCACCTTGTCGTCCTGGTAATCCACAAAAGTCGGATCCTCGTCGTCGATCGACGCCAAATCTAGAATTCCGTCCTGGGAAATCACAGTATAGATGTGGGATAAATATTCCGCCATGCTGTCTGAGACATCTTTTCTCCTGACGGTGGAACCGAATGCCAGATAGCGCTTCAGCGCTTTTGTCACCTGGCTTTGCTGGCTCAAAAACATCTGATAGACCGCATGAGAACGGTCACTGGCGTCCTCTTTTGAGAAGAGGGAGATATCCAGCACATTATTGTTAATCAGGGCGAAATAAACGTCATAGATGGGAATGGTGATCTTGGAGGCGCTCTCCCCTTTGCTGCCGTTGTCAGAACCCGCGTGAATTTTGGACAGCAAGATGCCGGCGATCCGGCGTTCCAGCAGATCATAGCAGGCTTTGGTCAGCTCGGCGTCAATGGAGAGATAGACACTGTTCCCCGGGACGGGATCCACTACATCCTTGATCTCCTGAATTTTTCGATTGCTGTCATAGACCAGCGTTCTGGATCCCTTCGTCCCACGCAGCTGCTCCTCATAGACCTGCTCGATTCCGGTCTTTCCGATCTGGTCCGAGGCGGAATAATAGGTGTCACCGCTCTCCTCTTTGCTCTTCAATTCCTCCTGGCTGATGGTGCCGGTGTATCCAAGAATATGGGCAAAGTAAACGCTGTCATTGTACACCCGCCTAGTCTCCTCGGTGATCTCCACCCCCGGCAGATCCGGACTGTTCTCCTTGATGGCTGCCACGACCTCCTCTGAGACGTCGGAGGCAATGGAGACAGTGATGGGGAGGGTTTCCTGGTAGCGATTGACAAACAGAGCGAAACGGATCGCCAGAATGCGCAGGGCATCCTCATCGCTGTAGGATTCTGAGACCACAAACCGGGGACTGTTCACGGAATCATCATAGCGCAAAAATTCATACAGTGTCTGGGCATCCGCTTCCTCCTGCTCTTTCGTCAGATTTTCGTTGGAATAAGCATCTTTTTTAAATCGGAGCAAGGTGCCGCCGGACACAGTGTAGACGATTTTCCCATCCTCAAGAGCCAGAGCGAAGGGGGTCTCCAAAGGGCAGTCATAGCGGTCCAGAATCTGCAGCAGCCGGTACAGCATGGCATTGATGGCTTCCGAACCCTGCAATTCTCCCGTGTCCTCATAGGTGATATTGTAACAGAGCTCATTGTAAGCCAGCAAAACCCCGTTGCAGTCATAGATATTGCCCCGGGTACTCTTGATCTCCCGAACAGACTCCGTGACTTCCTCCGTATCCTGATAGGAATTGGAATCCCGTATCTGGATGACGAAAAGGTGATGAATCAATACTGCGAATAGAATCCCGTATATCAGATATAATGGAAATAAACGATTCTTTAACAGTCGTCTCAGCGCCTGAAGCAATTCATCTAACAATCGTTTTTACCTCACAACAGTACATCTTTATTTGCCGGGAAAATTCCCATGCTCCACATAGGGGATACCATGCTCCCCATGGGGGATACCACCACAAATGAACACCCGCCGGGAAAATCGAATGGGTCAATCCTCCCGGTACTCGAACTTCACTGCCCATCTATTTAAGGGCACCAGCAGATGATATACAAAAAAGCCGGCTAAGATGGTATAGCAGACTTCCGGCAGAATCACCCGCCTGAAATACCAGGCGAATTGGGTCTGCCCGCGCAGCATGAATTCCAGGATAAAAAAGGAAATGCCGAAGATGAGATCGGCACCGCCCACCAGAAAAAAGCTGCAGGTAAAGCCGCTGCGGAAAGAGATCCGCCCGCAAAAGCCGGCCAAATAGCCAATCAGCATATAGAGAAAAGAATTGACCCCCACCGTGGGAAAGAACAAAACGTCAATCGCGAGGCCGGTCAGAAAGCCAACAATCACACCAAATTTTCTGCCCCGCAGGTACCCCATGACAGCCACCAATGCCAGGGTCAGATTGGGGACCACACCTGCCAGGGCCAGGGACTGAAGCAGTGTGCTCTGGAGCAGGATCGCGAGAATAAGAAGAAATAGAGCGAAAATAAGAACAAGCATGATACGTCAGATCTGAACTTTCTAATTAATCATTCTTTAATCATTCTCCTCCAGCATATCGGTCATTTCCTCGGCATCCCGCAGCGTGGTGATCACCAATACCGATTGCAGGGAGGAAAAATCCACTGCCGGTGTGACGTGACCGGACAGCGTCATGTGGGAGGCATCCATCTCAAAATCTGTCAGATACCCCACCAGGATGCCCGGCAGATACTGGTCGGAAATCGAGGAGGTCACGACTTCATCCCCGGCAGCGATGTCAGCCTCCGGGTCAATCATGGACACGTCCAGTTGCAGAGTGCCCTCCTCCCGCAGGGTGAGATTCCCCTGCACCATGCAGGTTTTCTCGCAGCGGGATAACGTACCGCTGACGAAACTCTCATCGTCAATGATGGACCGGACGCGGGAGTAGCGCTTCCCCACCTGGGTCACAATACCCACCAGACCGTTTCCGGAAATGACATTCATGCCCACTGCCATTCCCGCTTCGCTTCCCTTATCAATGAGAAAGCTGGAATACCAATTGCTGGTGGTATCGCTGATCACCCGGGCAGCGACTTTCGGATAATCACCGTAAGTCTGGTCCAGTTCATAGAGCGCACGCAGCTGTTCCAGCTCTTCCTTTTCCTGCAGCAAAATGGCATTTTCCGCCTGCAGCTCGGAGACCTCCTCCCGCAGGCTGTCCCGCTCCGCCAGCAGATCTGACATATCTGAGAAATATTGTACTTTATCTTCCACAAACTGCTCTACTGTGTCAATTCCCTTCTGCACAGGGACGAAAAGAGAGGCGACTGCCTCTCGGAATGAGTCAAACTGCTTTTCATACCGGTAAGAAACCACCAGCAGCACAACGCACAGGAAAGAAAGCAGGAGGAATAGATATTTGGACCGGATGGTAAACCGGGATAACTTTTTCCTTCTCTTCATCGTGACAGGGGTACCTCATTGACCCAGAAAAAACAGAGGATTACTGGGGATACTTTTGCTTTTTTATATTGCGGAAAAAGGACAAAAGCTCCCGATCCTCCATGATGCGGCCCAATCCCTCCACCGCAGAGGAATCACAATTCTCAGCGATATTCACCGTCAAGCCAGTCTGAATAGTAAGGAGTTCCCGCATATCGGGAATCCTGGCGGAGCCGCCGGTGATATAGACACCGCTCTTCTTGATATCAGAGGAAATCTCCGGCGGCGTGCGCTCCAATACCATGCGGATAGCCTCCACAATAGTCTTCAGCAAGTCGATAATGGAATCCATGACCACCTGCTCCTGGACTTCGACTTCAATGGGGAGTCCGGTGACGATGTGGCGTCCGTAGGCAGTAAACATCTCCGTTCCGTTGCCGCCGGTGGAGATCAGGCTCTTCTTCAGCGTCTCCGCCGTCTTAAGCCCGATCTGCACATTGTACTCCCGCTTGATGTGATTCATGATGGCTTCGTCCAGTTTCGCGCCGCCCAGAGGGATCATCTTGCTCAGGACGATGCCGCCCAGAGAGAGCACAGAGACTTCCGTCACCTCATACCCCACATCGACGATCATCATCCCTTTGGCACCGATGACGTTGAGTCCGATGCCCACTCCGTCGGCGATGGCTTTCTCGATGAGCAGCACCTTGCCGGGACGGATGACGGAGCCCTCAATCACGTCATAGAAGGCCTTCTTCTCCACCTCTGTGATGTCAAAGGGAAACGCCACCAGGAAATTAGGGCGAAAAAGGGGCAGGGAGACCACATGCAGACTTTTAAAAATCCGGTCGTACATGTACTGCATATTGTCAATATCGGTGATCACTCCGTGTTTCACCGGATTGGTGATGACAATCTCCTCCGGGGCCTTTTCCATCATCTCATACGCCTCATCCCCGTAGGCCACCACCGTGTTCTTCCCACGCTTGGCGATGATATTTTTTGCCTGGTAGATGATGCCGGAGCCGGCTTTATATATCTTCATGGTATTGCTGCCAAAGTCAATTCCATAGTAATTTGCCATGATTCTTCCTTTCCCCCAGAAAATGAGAGGATCCTTCTCTGAAAGTAAACCCCCATGCTCCACATGTGGGGCACCACCATGAATGAAAGCCCACGGATTGCTCCGCTGCAATGCAGCTCTCGCAATCCTAACCCGTATTCGCAAATCGCGTCGCTCCCTGCGGTCGCACCG
>CAZROZ010000168.1:0-4631 GCA_964601745.1 uncultured Lachnospiraceae bacterium
TGCAGACAGCAGGCAACCAGCCGCTGATAAATCTTTGAGACAGGGGCTCCCTCCATAGTGAGAGCCTCCTGGAATGTCTCAATCGCCGCTCCATACTCCCCTGTCTCTTCCAAAGTCAAAGCATCAAAATAAGCACCCTCCCATGTCCCCTTTTCCATCGCTTTGGAAAATACCGAGGCGGCATCGTCATAGGAAATCTGGCCCGTCCTAACCTGCAGATAGGCACGCCGGCAGGAGATAGACTCGTCTTTTTCCCGTTCCAGCGCTCTGGTGTAGATCATAATCGCCTCTTCTTCCTGCCCGGTCTGCTCCAGGCAGTCTCCCAGATAACGGAATACGTCCAGCAAAAAGTCATTGTCATCGCTCTGGGTAGATGCCTCTTGAAAATAAGGAATCGCACTCTCAAAGTCTTTCTCCTTCCAGGCCATGATCCCGAGAAACCGGTTGGCGGCAGCATTGCGGCGTTTGATCCGTTTACCACTGCCGTTCTTGATCGCCGTCTGGAATTGCTCCCTGGCCTCTGCGAAATCTCCCGCCAGATAAGCCTCTTCTCCTGCCTTCAAGGCTTCTTTCTGTCCGCCGCCGCATCCGCAAAGAAGCAGCATACTGAGCAATAGGATTGGGATAACACTGCGTCTCATGTGACAATCCTCCTTTTCGAATGCCAAGAGGAGAAAGTCCCCCTTTCGCTTCAAAGCGTACCTTCTCCGCTGATTTCCCTGGGTCGATGCGCACTTGCCGCACCGTTAGTTCAAACTCCTTATCCTTGAGTCTGATTTTACTAAATACGGGGCAGTCAATCAAGTCTCATTCTCCCCCATTCGAACCTCGAACCTGCTATAAGGAGGACATCGCGGATATTCATAAAAAGTCTCGGGGAACTACTCATCCTTTCTCTCTCCCCCCCCAGTTCTAGTAAAGAAAACATTGGGCCTTGGAGAACAAGATCTAAGATTGTCCTTCTACAGGTGTAGACTTGTAAGTCTCGTCAAGTCACACTACATTTGTAGTATCATATGGTTACGCACTTTCCCTTCTTTTCTCAAAAGGAATAACCTTGCACTTGATTTTAGCTTCTCCTTCTCTCTTCCTGACAAAATTAGGCCGTGACTCCTCACCCAGGTCAGAGACTCCCCGCTGCGCCATCACACTCTGCCGCACCTGGGTCATTGCCAGAGACCAGGCCAGTTCCGCCTGCAGATCATGGAGCAAAGCATCCTCCTTCGCAGGGTCATCCAAATCTGGACCTCCCTCCACACGGTTAGAGAGCGTGCGTTCCTCCGGATTAGCTGCAATCTCTCCTGATTCTCCCCTTCTCCCCTCCTGGGCGTGACCTGCCGCGTACAAAAACAGCAGAAAAAGTCCCGCAAAGAGCCATCCTCTCCAGCCACACAGCAGCAGTCCGCACAGTATCACTTCTCCCGTCACATAGACAGCTTCTTCTCTCCAAGTCATCTCTTTCCCTCCCCTTTCCTAGTCATCGAATTTTCCTAGACATCGGATTTTCCCTGCTCAAATTTTCTCCTATCATACAGGAAAAGGTGTCCCATTGTCAGGACTTTGCCAGAAAAAGAGATGTTTTAGAGTCCCATTAATGGTACTTTGTCGAACAATCGTTCTACTTTTTTCAAGCTGACGCAGGAAATCGTCCTGATCCCTTGACCTTCCGTTTCCTCTCAAAAATCAAAAAAAGCACCTCCAATGAGATGCTTTTAAATAGATCGATGATCCACTGGGACTTACAACTCACAATTGCCCACCGTTCTCGGGAAAGGCACCACGTCTCGGATATTGCCCATGCCGGTCAGATACATGATACACCGCTCAAATCCCAGTCCGAATCCGGCGTGCCGGGCACTGCCGTACTTGCGCAGATCCAGGTAGAATTTATAATCCTCCTCCTTCAAACCCAGCTCAGCCATCCGGTCCTTTATCTTCTGATAATCATCCTCTCTCTGACTGCCTCCGATGATCTCGCCGATGCCGGGCACCAGGCAGTCCATGGCAGCCACTGTCTTTCCATCTGGATTCAGCTTCATATAGAAGGCCTTGATCTCCTTGGGGTAATCCGTGACAAAGACTGGCCTGCAAAACACCTGCTCTGTCAGATACCGTTCATGCTCTGTCTGCAGATCGCTTCCCCAGTGGACCGGATAGGCAAATTTATCATTTTGTTTCTCCAGAATCTCAATCGCCTCCGTATAAGTCACATGGCCAAAATCCGAATTCAACACGTGCTCCAGCCTGGCAATCAGGTCTTTATCCACAAACTGGTTGAAGAACGCCATCTCCTCCGGCGCCTGTTCCATCACATATTGAATAATAAATTTCAGCATGTCCTCGGCCAAATGCATATCATCATTCAAATCCGCGAAGGCAATCTCCGGCTCAATCATCCAAAATTCCGCCGCGTGCCTGGTGGTGTTAGAATTCTCCGCCCGAAAGGTAGGGCCGAACGTATAGATATTCTTAAATGCCATCGCATATGTCTCACCATTTAACTGTCCGCTGACTGTCAGATTGGCGGCTTTTCCAAAGAAATCCTTACTCATGTCCACCGTGCCGTCCTCCGCCAAGGGAAGATGATTCAGATCCAGCGTCGTCACCCGGAACATTTCACCCGCCCCCTCGCAGTCACTGCCTGTGATAATGGGTGTGTGGACATAGACAAAATCCCGCTCCTGGAAAAATTTATGAATGGCATAGGCAGCCAGAGAGCGCACCCGAAATACCGCTTGGAATGTATTGGTGCGGGGACGCAGATGGGAAATGGTACGCAGATATTCATAGCTGTGGCGTTTCTTCTGCAGCGGATAGTCCGGCGCGGAGGCCCCTTCCACTTCCACTTTCGTCGCCTGGATCTCAAAGGGCTGCTTCGCCTGGGGCGTCTCCACCAGGGTACCGGTGACGATCAGAGCCGCTCCCACATTGCACTTGGCAATCTGATTGAAATTGTCCAGACCGTCATGGAAAACCACCTGCAGCGGTTCGAAGAAAGTCCCATCGTGCAGCATCAAAAAGCCGAAGGTCTTTGAGTCCCGGACACTGCGAACCCAGCCGCCTACCGTGACTTCCCGGTCCAGATAGTCTTTTGTGTGATGAAATAAATCTCTGATAGATACCATGTGCTTCTCCTTCCTGTCAGATGAAATCTGCTGTTTTTATGTCTAACATGATTTGCCCCACTACTTCCTCATATTGGGATGAGCAGATAGCCCTTTTCCCGCTGGCATGCAAACATGCCGTGAATCGATGGTTTCTACCCCGATATCATAGAATCACTCTTCGTCCTCGCTCTGGGTCATCACACCATTTTCATAGACAAGATCCAAGACTTTCTCGTAGAGCAGTTCCCGGGTGAAATTTTCTTCACTGCCGAAATAATTGATCACCGCATCCTCATCCATGCCGTAGTGCTCGTTGAATTCCTCATAAGCCTCCTGCTTTTCCTCATCACCGATGGACAATCCCTCCTGCTCAGCGATGAGGCGAACCACCTGATCCTCTGTAGACAAGCTCTTGGCATAATTGGTGGCTTCCGCGGTGAATTCCTCCTCTGTGATATTTAAATTCTGGCTGAGAAAATCCGTGAATTCCAGGCTCTGACTGGCCGCCATATTCTCGTAGTAGGTGCGGAATTCCTCTTCGTACTGCTTGACTGCGTCCTCGTCATATCCTTTGATCTCCACGTTGTCCATGATCTGATCCCAGATCGCCTTTTTGTGCTCATTGTCCGCCTGATCCTTGTAATAGTTGACCAGATCTTCCCTCAGCGCAGCCCGGAACTCGTCCACTGTGGACACATCCGGGTAGACATCCTGCCCATTCTGCACAAAATCATCGTTCAGCACTGGAACCGTTTTCTCATAAATGCCATGTACCGTGATGGTGAAGGTACACTCCTCCCCGGACAGATCCGTATTATTCTCGTATGGATCAGGGAAGGTCACATTGAAATCATAGGTCTCTCCTACCTTCGCGCCGATCAGGTTGTCCTCAAATCCGGGAATATATCCCCCGTCTCCCACCGACTCCAGCACCACATTTTCTGCCGTGCCGCCGTCAAATACTTCCCCGTTGTGAGAGCCGGAATAGTCAAAAATAATATAATCGCCCTTTTCCACTTTCTTCCGGTCCAGTTCCTTGGGCTCCGCGCTGTCCTCCAGAATTGCCGTCTCCTCATTGGCCACCATCTCATCGGTAACCTCTACCGATTGATCTTCATAGGAAATTCCTTTATACTGGCCAACCTTCACATAGTCGTTCTCCAAGGTAGTCTGGGACTCTTTCGTTTCCTCTCCCGCCCCGTCTCCTCCGCAGCCGGCTGCCACCAACGCAAACGTCAAAAGCAATATTACGATTCCATTTCTCTTCCTCATTTTAAGTTCTCCTTCTTCTATGTCTCCTGCTGATACTTGTCTTTTGCTGCTCCTTTTTCCTCTTTTTGCCCGCAGACAGTCCCCTGTTTTGCGAATGGCCTCTCGGCTCGTGTATCCGTATCATACCACAAGTTTTATTAGAAGGAAACGATGTTTGTGAAAATTCCATCTATGCGGTGTTCCTATTCACAGCCGATATAAAAATTGATTTTTAAGGAAGTCCCGATGGGGCTTCCTTTTTTCGGCACAATG
>CAZROZ010000169.1:0-4607 GCA_964601745.1 uncultured Lachnospiraceae bacterium
CTTTTTAGGTGCCCACTCCTCAATCGCCGCAAAAATTTCACATGCCTTCATAAAAGGACAATGCCTCCTCTATCAATTCCGCTCTTTCTTTCATTTCTCTCTCTCGCCGCAGATGCCGCGCCGACGGCAAAGCAGCCAGCACTTCCCCGCAAATCTCCTTTTGCCGCAGCAACCAGGAAAATAGCACCGGATGCCGCGACTCGAGCAATCTCGGCCCAAATTCGTCAAAAAGTCTCTGTCTTAGGGGAGAACTCACCGGTTCCTCTCCCGGTATGCCGGAAACCATCACGTAAGTCTTTCCATCCTCCTCTATCATGTCCTCCTCGTCCAGGTAAAACCCCATCTCCCGCAAGGTGCGCCTCACATTCGCAGGCTTTGACTGGGGCTGACAGACGATCTGACTGCAGGCAGAAACCACCGCGGGACTTTCCAGCAAAATTCGCTCCATCAATTCCCCGCCCATCCCGGCTAGCAACAAGGTATGCGCCTCTCCCGGAACAAGCTCCCTGGCACCGTCCGAGAGACGCGTCTCAATTCGATCCGAGAGCCCCGCGATTCTAATATTTTCCCTGGCAATGGACAGAGGACCCGGCTTTACGTCCATGGCAATCACGCGCTGTACAACACCCCGCTCCACCAGATAAAGGGAAAGGTATGCATGGTCACAGCCGATCTCCGCCAGGCAGTCCACCGGTCTGACCAGGGATGCCGTGACTTTCATGCGCTGTGAGAGACGCTGCCTCATTCCAGGTAATCCTTCAGCTTCCGGCTCCTGCTGGGATGGCGAAGTTTGCGGAGTGCTTTGGCCTCGATCTGCCGGATTCGCTCCCTGGTCACATTAAATTCCTTTCCCACCTCTTCCAGCGTCCTGGCTCGCCCATCATCCAGGCCGAACCGCAGGCGGAGCACTTTCTGCTCCCGATCCGTCAACGTGCCCAAAACCTCAACCAATTGTTCCTTAAGCAAAGAGAACGCGGCAGCCTCCGAGGGCACTGGCACATTGTCGTCCTGAATAAAATCACCCAAATGGCTATCTTCCTCTTCCCCGATGGGCGTCTCAAGAGAAACCGGCTCCTGGGAGATCTTCTGGATTTCCCGCACCCGCTCCACCGGCATATCCAGCTCCGCGGCGATCTCATCCGAGGTTGGCTCTCGCCCCAATTCCTGCAGCAGCTGACGCTGAACCCGGATTAATTTGTTGATGGTTTCCACCATATGAACCGGTATCCGGATGGTCCTGGCCTGATCCGCGATGGCCCTGGTGATAGCCTGGCGAATCCACCATGTGGCATAGGTACTGAATTTATAGCCCTTTCTGTAATCAAATTTTTCCACCGCTTTGATCAGACCCAGATTCCCCTCTTGAATCAAATCCAGAAACAGCATGCCGCGCCCCACATACCGCTTCGCGATGCTGACAACAAGGCGCAAATTGGCCTCCGCCAGTCTCTTCTTCGCCTCCTGGTCCCCCTGTTCCATCCTTTTTGCCAGTTCAATTTCCTCATCTGCGCTGAGCAGCGGTACCTTCCCGATTTCCTTCAGATACATCCGCACCGGATCCTCGATACTGACTCCTTCTGGTACGGACAAATCTGCCTCCTCAATGTTCTCAATCGGTTCCTCCTCCATCAAAATAGGAGGTTCCTCCAAATCGTCCAGTTCCTCTGGCACTATTTGGAGAATATCGACTCCGTTTGACTCCAGATACTCAATCACGTGTTCAATCTTTTCCGGTGTCAATTCATCCTGTCCGAAGAAATCATTGATCTCCTGTAGTTCCAGCACATTTTTTTTCTTCTTGGCATATTCCAGCAGCTTCGCGAGTTTGTTGGAAAAATTCGCCACAGATTCATCCGTTTTTGCCATTTTATGTCCCTCTTTTCTGATCTGATTGCCTGTCAAATAGGGCTTATGTCCGGTCTAGCCTACTCTGAAACGAAACTTCGCTCTGAAAGCCTTATAGAATGATCATTCTGTGTGTCCTATCGCGGCGACTTTCATTTCTGGTAGCGCCCCACTTTGGGAGTTTATTCCGCCAGGGAAATGTGCAGTCGCTCCAATCCTCTCTTTTGATCCGCCAACTGTCTGAGCAGCGCAAAATCCGAGGTCTGCTCCAACTGCCTCTGCAGACTAGCCTGCTTAATCCGCTTCACTGTCTCCGTCAACATCCTCTCCTGTTCTGGGACCTCCTGCTCAGGCCATTCCCCTGCCTGCAGCGCCGCGACAAAAGATCCGTTTTCCTCCTCCTGCATAAAGGCGCTGACAATCTGTGCCGGATTCAAAGTCCCCTCCTTTTCAAATTGAGAAAAACAGCGCTCAGCCACCTGTCTGCAGAGGGGATCGGAAAAATCCTCCGGCGACAAGATATCTTTCACCTTCTCCAGCAAAGCAGGCTTCGCGAATAGCCAGGAGAGCAGGAGCTGCTGTGCCTGCAAGAGTCCGTCATTCTTTTTCCTATTCACAGAGGGCAGCACACCCGCCTGCTCCGTCTCATACAGGAATTCCTCCCTGGGCTGCCGTGATGCCCCATATCGAGGAGCTTCCCGCTGCATAGAAAGCATGCCCATCTGATTTACAAGTTTTCGCAGCGCCTCCTGGGAAATGCCGTATTTCCTGGCAACCGCCTCCTCATAGTTGGACCGCTCCAGGTCGTCTGTAAAAACCAATAATTTCTTCGCGACCTCGCGGAAAAATTTCGTCTTCTCCGCCGGATCCTGCAGCTGATAATTTCGCTCCAAAATCTCCACCTCAAAGAAAAATCCTCCCACCGCCTGTTTGATTCTCTCCAGAAACGCATCCTTCCCCAAAGCCTTGATGAATTCGTCCGGATCTTTGTGCGGTTTCAAATTCAACACCTTCACGGTGAATCCCGCTTCCCGCAGCATGGGAATCGCCCGAAGGGCAGCCCGCACGCCTGCGTCATCGCTGTCATAGGTCAGAATTGCCTGGTCAAAATACCGCCGCAGCAATACGGTCTGCTGGGTGGTCAGCGATGTGCCCAGTGACGCCACCGCATTGGAGAAACCGGCCTGATGCATGGCGATGACATCCATATATCCCTCGCACAGCAGCACATAATTTTCTCGGGATTTCTTCGCATAATTCAAACCGTAAAGGTTCTTACTCTTATCAAAAACCGGGGTCTCGGGGGAATTCAAATATTTTGGCGTCCCCTCTCCCATGACCCGGCCGCCAAATCCGATCACTCGGTTGTTCACATCCATAATGGGAAACATCGCCCGATTCCAGAATTTATCTCTGATGCCCCGCTTCTCATCAAAAATAAAGAGTCCAGAATCCCGCAGCAGCTCGTCAGAAAATCCCTTCCCTTTTAACTCCTGATACAGCCCGTTTATCGTCGTCTTCGAATATCCAAGCCCGAATCGGGTAATGGTCTCATCCGTCAGCCCCCTGCCCTTAAAATAGCGATAACATACTGCCCCTTCCTCCCCAGTGAGCTGATAAAAATAATATTTTGCAGCCTCTTTTTGAATGGCAAGCAGCTGGGACTTTTTCCCTGCCTCCCGGCGAGCCTCCGCGGAATTTCCCTCCACTGGAAGAGCGATCCCTGCTCTATCAGCCAAGGTCTTTAATGCCTCCTGAAAGGACAAATTCTCGTATTCCATCAGAAAAGATATGACATTTCCCCCCGCTCCGCAGCCAAAACAGTGATAGATCTGCCGCTGTCTGTTCACAGAAAAAGAAGGCGTCTTCTCCGCATGGAACGGACACAATCCCATGAAGGTATTCCCACGTGGTTTTAAATTCACATAGGAAGAAACTACATCCACAATATCATTGCTCTGGCGGATCTGCTCCACCAGTTCCTCTGAATAATACAAGGTGTGATCACCTCCCTTTTGAACAGCTCCTAGTGCACCGGTGTGGGCCGAATGTAGATGTGCACTGGATGCAGAAGGCTTCCAATAAAAATATGCGGCGGGATCTGATATTTTTCCGTCCGATGAGACATTTACGCTTTCGTCTGTCTCCTCGAACTGGCAGATCAATAACTAAAAATCAGTAAACACTCCAGAAAGAAGGAATCATCAATTCTCGAAATTTTGTGATGGCAAAGCGGTCTGTCATACCTGCCACATAGTCGCATACCACTTGTTCCCGATCTTCCTCCCTGTTTTCATCCTCTGCCATTTCCTGATATTCCTCTGGCAAAGCGGAGAAATTGTCCATGTAATAATAAAACAAAGCTTCCAACAACTGCTCTGCCTTCTGCTCCTCCCCTTTGGCAGTTGGATTGGTGTAAACATGTTCGAACATAAAACGCCGCAGTTCCTCCATCGCCTGCTGCTTTTCCGGAGACTGGGCAATCTCACGCTCCCCGCTTGTCCGTACAATATCATGGATCAAGGTGTTGAGCCTCTCTTTCAGGCTGTGTCCCAATTCATCCGTCAGTGCCCGGGGAATGTCCTCCTCCCGCAGAATCTTCGCGCGGATTGCATCGTCAATATCATGATTGATATAGGCGATCTTGTCACTGAGCCGGACCACCTGCCCCTCCATGGTGCATGGCGTCCCTTCCATCTGGTGATTGCGGATCCCATCCCGCACTTCGAACGTGAGATTCAGCCCTTGCCCATGTTTCTCCA
>CAZROZ010000170.1:0-4598 GCA_964601745.1 uncultured Lachnospiraceae bacterium
GAGCGACTCCGTTCCTCCGCGAAAGAAATGGAACATCCATCACTGCGCTGACACAGAACTCTCCGAAATTCATGACTGCCTCATCTTTTCTTTCCGCGCACACTGCCTGCAATTCTCCTGTGCCATAACGAGGTAGAATCAGCGGCATGAGACTCTGTAGGTTCCCCGCATAGGCGGCATACTCGTCAATATCCTGCATCGTCTTCAGAGCGGGATCAGAATCATCCATGCCGAAAAGGAAACCCTGCATGAGCGGAACGGGAGCTCCCATATCCTCAAAACCAAAAGGAGAAAATCCCATCGCATGATAGTGACCAATGGTATAGACCAGTCTGGCACCCGCATAACTGTGGGCAGCGGACTCCGGGATCAGCAACGGATTTTGATCTTTCGTAAAAGAATCACATACATTGCAAAAATAGGGTACATAGATATCTGGGCATAACACATCGATCGCTGGGGCCAGATATCTCCATACCGGAAACATGCGCTCCACCGGTCCTCCGGAGGGGTAATCGCCGGGAAGATCTCCCGGTTTCCTCAGCCAGCAATTGACCGTCATAGGGATATCATACACTTCTTTTCCTGCCGCAGCGATGGAGCCCACTGCCTTGGCGATGTGATAGGCAGAGAAAATTTCCTCTGCTGCGGGTCCAAAGGCCGCCTCCCAGGTACTCGCATTTCCCGCCAGCAGAGCACTTTGTACGTCCTCCTCAAAGTAAGGAGCTTCTTGTTTCATAGCAGCATAAAACTCTGTCGGCACCGGTGCTTCATATACAGCATCCGCCGCATCCGAGTGTTCCCTCCCCGCGCCAAGAATTCCCGTTTCATTTTCCACCTGCACTGCCACCACCGTCTGCTCCTGGCTGTCTGTCTCTTTCAGAAACTCCATGAATTTGACGAAAGCCCTGCGGTCACAGGAGATGGCTTCCTCCGACAGATAAGACAGAGAGGTATAACCCCGATTCCCAGCTTTGACCAAAGGAGACTTATTTTTTCCCTTTACTATCTGTGCCCTGGGGAACCGTTCGAGATCTGCTTTCACCCAACTCGGGGCATACATGCACTCCGCGTTTTTCCAGCAGCCGAACCACAAAAACAGGATCTTCATCCCCCGCTCCCTCGCCTGCTGAATCAAGGCTGCCGGCAGCGAGAAATCATAGACACCTTCTTCCGGTTCCGCAGTCTCCCAGGCGAAAGGAAGGAGCAACGTGTTCATTTTCAATGTCTGAGCCTTCTCCCAGACCCCCTCCATATAAACAGCATTCGAAGAATTAGAATTATGAACCTCCCCCGCAATCAAAATCATGGGCTTCCCATTCACAACGAAAACTTTCTTCCCGTTCCTCGTCTCAATATGTGGTGAACTCATACCTACACCCCCATCAACCATGTCAAAATGTGGCAAACTCACACCTACACTCCCATCAACCAAACAGCAAAACTCACTACAAGTTCGCTCCGAGAATATCGCTAATCGCTGCGACTCCGCGTTAGCGAACGTCGCCGACTTCCCACTGCGAACATCGTCGACTTCCCGCAGCGAATGTCACGCATCAATCACGAATAACATTTTGTCAATCTGATCCAGCGCTTCTTCATTGAGTTTATCCGCGGCGAACATAGCTGCTGCCTGGCGCATCGTCATTGAATACATCGTCTGCGGCACCTGCTCAAAACCGGGGATAATCCTGGCAAAAAGTTCCTTCACCTTCTCAGAAGAGAGCAGCTCCCGAATCGTCATCGAAGAACTGTAATGCTTCCGCAGCGGCTGTGTGGTCTGATAGCGGAAAATATAGGTTCCAGCGCTCAGCGTATGCCCCGTCACCGCTGCACCGTAAGAGCACTCCACCGGCTGATAGGCATCCTCACCGGCAAAAGGCAGTGTCAGCAGCGCACTGCATCCATAGGGCACCTTTGCTTTTACTTCTAATTTCTCTTCAGACAGGCAGTTCCAATGCACCTCATAGACGCCGGAGACAGAGTCATACACCGCATCCACATTTTTCAAGTTCCAATTGGGGATAGGATGAATTTCCGCCTTTGTGAAACCAGGCGCTGCGCTCTCCAGACCAGCTGCCCATCTCCATAGCCATTCCACGATGGAACCATAGGAATAGTGATTGAGGCTGTTCATCCCGGTGGACGTAATCTTGCCGTCTGGACCCACACTGTCCCAGCGCTCCCAGATCGTCGTAGCACCCAATTTCACTTCATATAGCCACCCTGGGAATCCTTCATAGAAAAGTAATTGATACGCATTCTCGTGTTTTCCCAGAGAAGATAGCGTCGGGCAGAGCAGGGGCGTCCCCACAAAACCGGTTTTTAAATGTCCCTCGCTTTGCTGCAATTTATTCATGAGTCCCTCCGCCGCTTTCTCCCGATTCTCATGCAGATGAAACGCCAGCGTCAGCACATAAGCAGTCTGGGTATCAATGCAGCAGCGACCATTGGGGCTGTAATACTCCTGGTGCAAATCGGAGAGGAGCCGCTCCCTCTGCTCCGTAAGCATCTGATACTCCTCCTCTTTCTCCAGACATTTCGCCGCCTGCGCTGTGATTCGCGTCGACTCAATCAGATAAGCCAGCGCTATAAACGCGGTATCGGTTCCCCCTGTCGGATCCTCCCCGCCAGCTCCGTCCAAAGCAAGCCAGTCGCCATAATGGAACTGGGTCAGCCACCTGTCAGCCTGGTACTCCCGCATACAGTAATCAATCCATGCCCGCATCCCGGGATAATGGGCGGCAAGGAAATCCAGATCACCGGAAAATTGGTACACTGTCCATGGAATCCGCACTGCCGCATCTCCCCAGGCAGTGCTGGACCCCTCCACACCCACACTGGGAATCACATTGGGCACAGCGCCATCCAAAGTCTCCTGTTCCAGATTCATATCCGTCAAATATTTGTGATAAAAAGCAGTACAGTCCGTGAAATAGCATGCTGTCGGAGCGAAGACCTGGGCATCCCCGGTCCAGCCCATGCGCTCATCCCGCTGTGGACAGTCCGTCGGCACGTCCAGGAAATTTCCTTTTTGTCCCCACGCGGCATTGTGAATCAGCTGGTTGATCAATTCATTGCCAGTAGTGAGGGTGCCGATGGATGGGATTTCTGAATAGATCACCAGCGCGGTAAAATCTTCCGCCGCCGGCTCTGTCCCTTCCACTTTCACATAGCGGTATCCATAGAAAGTGAATTTTGGCTGCAGAACATGCTCTTTTCCATCCGAAATCCACCAGTATTCCGCCTTGGCAGTCCGCAGATTTTCCCGATAGAAATTACCGTCCTGCAGAATCTCTCCAAACTGCAGATGCAGAGCCTGACCCCTGGGAAGGCACACCCGCATCCGGAACGTTCCCGCCAGATTCTGTCCCAGATCCAGCACGGTCTCTCCGGCGGGCGTGTGAATGATTTCCTTGACTGGCAATTCCTCCCGGACCTTCAGCGGCACACTGCGTCTGGCTGATAATTTTCCTTTGGGTGCCTCCACCAAGACTGCCGGCTCCGGACCAGTCTCCTGCAAAGTCTCGTCCACCCGCTCACCGTCATAAATATTAGAAAATGTGAGCTTGCTGCGGGTGAGGGACCAACTCTCATCAGTGCCGATGACCTCCTCCGAGTCGTCCACATAGCGCAGATGCACCTCCGCGATCAATTTCCAATTATCCCCGTAATACGGTTTCGTATTGAGCGAGGCGTCGAATCCAAACCTGCCGCCGTACCACCCATTTCCCAGCAGGACAGATACGGTAAAGGATTCTGTGAGCAGCGGCGTGATATCCCAGGTCTGATATTGGGTCCAGATATTGTAATCATTACAAAACGGCGTTAACAGTTCATCGCAGACTTTCGTTCCATTCACAAAAGCTTCGTACAGGCCAAGACCGCATACATAGAGTCTAGCCTCCTTCACTTCCATTTTCGTTTTGATTTCTTTGCTATAAATCGGATGCCTCGTCTCCTCGTGTCCGCAGCCGATCCATTTTCCCTCCCAGGCTTCCTCCAGCTTCGCCGTCTCAAACCAGGCGGTCCCGCTTTGGCTCTTGCCGTCCGACACAGCCCAATAATAGCGGGTCCTGGGTTCCAGAGACAAAGCCGCGTGAGCACAGAGCGGATTCAGCGCCGTCTGGCCAGAATCATAGAGGGGTTCAGACAAATCATCGTGTTTCGAAACCAGAAGACGGTAAGTATCACTGTCCCCTTTCCAGGAAAAAACCGGAGTCCCCAGATCAAATCCCAAGGGATTGGTCAGATGATTGACTTTCAAATCGTAAATTGCCATGTTGCTTTCTTTCCTTTCTTAAAATGGAGAAGAAAAGCCCATGGACTTTTCTGCAGAATATCCTCTGCGTTCCATGGGCTTTCATCGAATTTATCGCCGTTCTTCGCGGCGGTATCTCATCACTTGACATCCTTCATACTGAAGCTGACTCTGCCCAATTTATCCTTGCCCAGGCAGACCACCTTCACCACATCTCCCAGCGTCAGCACATCCTCCACCCGGTTGATCCGCTGTCTGGAGAGCTTGGAAATGTGCACCATTCCCTCTTTTCCGGGAGCAAATTCCAGGAACGCACCAAATTCCTTGATGCTGACCA
>CAZROZ010000171.1:0-4578 GCA_964601745.1 uncultured Lachnospiraceae bacterium
AAGTTTCGTGCGATGACCGTCCCACAGGAAGGCTGCCTCGCTGGAAGGAGGTTCCGTGCGATGGCTGCCGGGTCAGAAGGCAACCTTGCGCGATGATCGCTGCATTGCAAGGATGAAAAAAGCTCTGCGCGAATAGAATAACGATGCGCAGAGGAGAGAAAAGAGGGAATCAATATGAAACAAAAACGAATCGCGACCATTCAGGATATGTCCAGTTTCGGGAAGTGCTCCCTTACCGTGGCTCATCCGATCCTGTCGGCGATGGGACTGGAGACATGCCCTGTGCCCACCGCACTTTTGTCCAATCACACCGGGGGATTTAAAGATTGGTATTTTAAAGACTTGACAGACACCTTAAAACCCATTGCCGAGCAATGGCATGCGCTGGATCTGCGGTTTGATGCGTTTTCCACCGGCTATCTGGGCAACATGGAGGAGATTGACCTGACCGCCAATTTCTTTGCGCTGTTCCCGGAGGCCAAAAAGATCGTAGATCCGGTTTTTGCAGACCACGGAAAGCTCTATGCCGGGTTTGATATGGAATATGCCCGGGGGATGCGCCGGCTTTGCGGCAAGGCGGATTTGATCGTCCCCAATCTGACGGAGGCCGCCTTCTTGTTGGAGGAACCCATGCTCACACCGGGTTACTCGGAGAAGGATATCCACGATCTGCTAAAGCGGCTGGCGGACCTGGGCTGTCAAGTGGCGGCGGTGACAGGCGTCATCTACGATCCGAAGCTGCAAGGCGCTGTGATGTATGACCGGGAGGCAGATACCTATTGTTCATATTTTCAGGAAAATATCGACGCGGAATTCCACGGGACCGGCGATGTCTTCACCTCGGTGCTGGCTGGCGGCATCGCGCTGGGCCTTTCCATGGAGGCGTCCTTGAAGCTGGCGGTGGATTACACCGTGCAATGCATCAAGGTGACCCTCCCCATCCGGGATCAGCATTGGTATGGTGTGATCTTTGAAACGGAGCTGGGGGATCTGATCAAGGCGACCAAAGAAGCGCTGAATGCGATGGCGTGATCGCTCTATGGTTTTGTTTTTAGGCAATCATTTTTAACCACGACTACTCCAAACCGCGGTCAACGAAGATTCTTTAACCGGACAGTTTTTCTTTGTTTCTTCCATTTGGAAGAGGGAAGAAAAATGTCCGGTTTTACTTTTGGTAATTCAGACGCGGACTTATCTTTATAATGAAATTTATGCTTTTTCTTAATATTATTAAGCAAATTAGGACTAAAACTTTTTTATTGTTGACAGTGTTTTTTGAAACAGGTATAGTAATTTGTATGTACCATATATCAGGTGCATCACCGGGAACGAAAGTCCCCTGATGGAACTCTCAGGGTAGTCATTCAATGGGACTCTCAGAGTAGCGTAGACGCCCGAATGGGACGATGAAAGAAAGGAAGTTTGAAAATCATGAAGAAATTTGTCAGCTTACTCCTTGTTTGCTGCATGCTGCTGACTTTAACGGCCTGCGGCGGCGGAGACAATGAGACCACCACCCAGGGAAGCGGAGAGGAGAGCACAGTTCAGGGGGGAGAGGCGGTAGCCGGTCAGTACTACAATACGTATATACCCGCTGATCCGACCTCTATGGACATCTCCCGGAATGCAGACTCTTATTCGGGTACGCTCATCAACAATGTTATGGAGAGCTTGATCCGTGTGGGAGAGGAAAACGGAGAGTATAAGATCAAACCAGGCGACGCGCAGAGCTGGGAGGTCAGCGATGACGGACTGGTATGGACCTTCCACCTGGGAGACAATTGCTGGTCTGACGGACAGCCTGTCACGGCGGAGCAGTATGTTTATTCCTTGAAACGCAGCGTGGATCCTGCGACTGGATGCCCCAATGAGTGGTTCCTGTATCCGATTGCCGGTTATGATGAGATCCGCAATGATGGCGCTTCTCTGGATACCTTCGGCGTCAAGGCATTGGACGACAAGACCTTAGAGATTACGCTGTCCTTCCCGATGCCCTCCATTCTGGAGATGATGTCCGGCACCATTTACTATCCGCAGCGGCAAGATATTGTGGAGCAGTACGGGGACAAGTACGGCTCTGAGGCAGAATACACCGTATTCAACGGGCCGTATGTCCTCAGTGAATGGACGCACAACAGCAAATTAGTACTGACCAAAAATCCGTATTACTGGGATGCGGATAATGTTCAATTGGAAACCGTAAATTTGAACATCATGGATTCCGAAAATACCATCTACAGTTCCTATGAGAGCGGCGCACTGGACTATGTGAGCACCAGTGACCCTGACTACATTGATGAATTCATGAGCAGAAATGACTCCACTTATATTCAGGCGCCCACTGCCACCCTGGCCTACAGTTTCTACAATGCCCAGGATGAGCTGTTCAAGAACGCAAATGTCCGGAAAGCCTTTACGCTGGCTTTGGACCGGGAAGAATTGAATGAAATGTGCTTCAACGGGGCGAATATTCCAACTTATGGGTGGATCTGCCCTGCCATTTCCGTGGGCGAGACCAATTTCCGCGAGTACGCGGGGGATCCCATCCAGGAGATGATTGATGAGATGAAGGCAGACGGAAAGACAGCCAAGGATTACCTCCTGCAGGGAATGCAGGAACTGGGGCTGGGCGATAACCCCTCCACCTTGAAGATTTCCTTCTCCCTGGCAGGGACAGATGAATGGTTCCGTACCTTCGGAGACTATCTGCAGCAGGTATACCAGGAAGAACTGGGCGTTCAGATGGAGATCAAATTCAACGATTGGTCCATCTTCTACAATGATGTGCAGAACGGAAATTATCAGATCGCTTACATGTCCTGGGGCGCTTATTATAACGATCCCTATGATATGTTGAATCTGTTTGAATCCAATAATGACGCCATTGAGACCGGCTGGTCCAATGCGGATTATGACGCTCTGGTGGAGAAGGCTGCCAGAGAGCTGGATGACAGTAAACGGATCGAGATGTATAAGCAGGCGGAAGACCTCTTGCTGCGGCAGGAGTGCGTCGTCTCCCCGATTCTGACTTTCAGCGACAGCTATTTCTATCGTGATTACGTGACTGGCTATGGCACGCTGACCTTCAGCATGGGCGGCTACAAAGGCCTCTCTACCGGCGCACGTCCGTAATGCGGTCTCTATGTGTATCAGAGGGCACCTGAATGAAGGCTGCCCTCTCTCTTTATTTTTGCCCGAAAAACGAAGTTTTTATGTGGTTAACAGAAGTTTTTATGTGGTTAGCAAAAATTTTTATGTGGTCAACAGAAATTTTTATGTGGTCAACATAAGAGGGGAAAACAAATGGGAAAATATATTCTGAAACGTGTGCTGTACATGTTTCTTACCTTATTTGCGGTTGTTACCCTGACATTTTTCCTGATTCACCTGATCCCGGGCTCTCCGCTGGCGAGTCTGGCAAGGGCCCTGCCGGAGCAGACCAGACAGGCTTATTATGCCAGGTATGGTCTGGATAAGCCGCTGATAGAGCAATATTTTATCTATTTGCGAAATCTGCTCCGTCTGGATCTGGGTGAGAGCCTGGTCTTCGCGGGACGCTCTGTCACGCAGACCATCCTGGAGACGTCCCCGATCTCCGGTACCGTCGGCGGCATCGCACTGGTGATCGGTGCCTCGATCGGGATCCTCCTGGGTATCATTGCCGCTCTGCAGAAGAATAAGCTGCCCGATTATATCGTCATGATCATTGCCATTCTCGGGTCTACAGTGCCGGTATACGTATTGATCTCTTTGCTGCAGTTGTGGCTGGGGGTGCATCTGGGCGTCCTGCCGGTATCCGGCTGGGGAGAGCCCAAACACATGGTCATGCCCATTATCGTGCTGGCTATCGGGACGGTTGCCACCTATGCCAGATATGTGAAGACCAGTGTGCTGGAGACGCTGGATCAGGACTATGTGCTCACGGCGAGGGCCAAGGGACTGTCAGAATTTCAGGTCATCTCCCGGCACGTGATGCGCAATTCTCTGATGCCTGTGATCACCATGTTTGGCAGCAGCGTGGTGGGCGTTTTCACCGGTTCCTTTGTGACAGAGTCCATGTTCGGCATTCCCGGCATCGGATTCTATTACATTAATTCCGTGAATAATCGGGATTACACTATGGTGCTGGGAACCACGGTGTTCTACGCCGCTTTGTTCATCATCATGCAGATGTTCCTGGATATCATTTATACCTTGATTGATCCCCGGATTCGGGTTTCCGCGGATAAGTAAAGGGGGTTTGGGAACATGCAGCAGATTGCGAAAGAAAAATTCGCCATCATCGGCACCCATATCGAGGATGCCGATGTGATTGCGAGGCCTCATGTCAGTTATCTGAAAGACGCCTGGCGGCGGTTTAAAGAAAATAAGATTGCCGTGGTTGCCCTGGCGGTGCTGGTGATTTTGATATTGCTGTGTATCTTCGCTCCGATTTTCAGCCCCTATTCTTTTGAGAGCCTGGATCGGACAGCCAGAAATCAGGGACCCAGTTTGAAACATTGGTTTGGCACGGACCGTCTTGGTAGAGACCTTTTCACCAGAGTGTGGATCGGCGGCCGGGTTTCTTTCCTGATCGGT
>CAZROZ010000172.1:0-4567 GCA_964601745.1 uncultured Lachnospiraceae bacterium
TTTAGGATTGCGAGAGCGCCGCAGGTGCGGAGCAATCCGTGGGCTTTCATTTATGGTGGTGCCCCGCATATGGGGCATGGGGATTTTCTAAGAAAGCGTAAATAGATGGATAACATTACAGTAGCGCAGATTGTATGTGCGGTCGATGGGCGGCTGCTGCGGGGAGATCCCGCCGCGCTTATTTCTGGAGTGAGCATTGATTCGAAAGAGGTAAAAGAGGGAGACTTATTTGTCCCTTTGATCGGCGCCCGGGTAGATGCCCATCAGTTCCTCCCCGCTGTTTTTTCAAAAGGTGCCGCCGCTTCCTTTACGATGCGGGGAGAAGAGGAGCTGCGGGCGGAGGGCCTCTGGGGAGAGATTCCCCTGGTAGATGCAGCGAAAATGGCTTGCGACGAATCGAGCCGGGAGACCGGAAATAAATCAGACCAGGAGACAGAGAAAACGGCGGACAGTGAATCAAGCCGGGACGCCCGAGAGAACGGCGAGAAATCGATTGCCTTGATTTTAGTAAAAGATACCCAAAAAGCGCTGCAGGATCTGGCAGCCTGGTATCGAAACCGATTTGCTATTCCCGTCATCGGGGTCACAGGCAGCGTGGGGAAGACCAGCACCAAAGAGATGATTGCGGCGGCGCTGCAGCCAGCTCTTCGCGTCTATAAAACAGCCGGCAACCGCAACAGTCAGGTGGGAGTGCCGCTCTCTGTGCTGGAACTTGACTCTTCTTATGAGGCGGCTGTGCTGGAACTGGGCATGAGTGAGCGGGGCGAGATGGCGATTCTGACCAGGATTGCCAGGCCTACTGTCGCGGTGATCACCAATATCGGGGATGCGCACATCGGTCAGCTGGGTTCTAGGGAGGCCATTCTCCGGGAAAAATGCAATATTGTCGATTGCTTTGAAGAGGAGGATTGCCTGATTGTCAACGGCGACGACCCTCTTTTGCGGAATCTGGCGGAGAATGGAGAGGCTGCCCTGGACGAAGAGACCGATGCACATCTGGAGGGAGTCACGATCCTCGCCTATGGGTCGGAAAAAACGGCGGATTATCAGGCAATTATTCCCCGCGATTCTCAGGCGATTGTTCTCCACGATGAGGGAGAAAAGCCTGATTTTCAAATCACGCGTTTTGGCGAGATAGGACGGGATGAGAAGCGGACTCTCGAGCAGGAAAGAGATACCGCAGCAGATCTTTCGGCGCAGGATACAATTTCTGTGCGGACGCCCAATGAGACGGTGAATCTGACGTTGTCTGTGCCCGGTGCGCACCATGTGAGCAATGCCTTGGCGGCTCTGGCGGTAGCGGATGTGCTGGGAGTTCCCCTCTCTCTTGCGGCGGCGGGTCTGCGGGATTGGCAGCCGCCCTCCATGCGGGGAAATGTCCTCCTGGCAGGAGGAATGAAGTTGATCGATGACACCTATAATGCCAGCCCGGATTCCATGAAAAGCGGTATCTTGATGCTGCGGGGTATGAAAGGAATAAAACGGCGGATCGCGGTTCTGGCAGACGCGCTGGAACTGGGGAAGACATCGGAATCGCTTCATCGCGATGTCGGTGCTTTTCTGGCGAGGACGGGAGGAATTGACCTGCTCCTCACCGTGGGAGAAGGCGGCGGATGGATCGCGGCAGGTGCCGATGATTGGCTGAGAGAAAACCGATATGGCGAGACTAGCACAGCAGGGGAAGACAGAAAGAAATCAGGCAGCTCAGATTTTAGCACAGCAGGGGAAGAAAGAGAGAAACCAGACAGCTCAGATTTTAGAACGGAAAATCAAACTGCGGTATCGGAAGCTCCGGCAGTGAAACGAGAGAGCAAATCTCTTCCGGAAGCAAATCCCGAGAACTCTCCCCAATCAAGACTTGAAATCTATACTTTTTCCAACAGAAAAGAAGCGGGAGAATTCTTGTGTTCCATCATGAAACCCGGCGACGGAATTCTGGTCAAAGGCTCCCGCGGTATGCACATGGAAGAGATCGTAAGCAGCTGGAAGGAAGCGGCAAAGAAGAGATCATAGACAGCTGGAGGGAAACGGCAAAAAAGAGATCATAGGCAGCTGGAAGGAAGCGGCAGGAAAGAGATCATAGGCAGTTGGAAGGAAGAGACAAAAAGAGATCATAGACAGTTGGAAGGAAGAGACAAAAAGAGATCATAGACAGTTGGAAGGAAGAGACAATAGGTTGCAGTATGCCAGAGTGATTGTAGATATTTCCCATACGAGTATAGACCGGACATTTGAGTATCGAGTACCGGATGAAATGATCGGACAAATCCAAGTGGGAGACCCGGTGTTGATTCCTTTTGGAAGAGGGGATCGGACCCGGTGCGGATTCGTCGTGGGACTCTCAGAGACTTGTGCGTACACACCGGATAAAATCAAAGAATTGTACGGGAGGCAGCCCGGTGCGTTTCCGGTGGAGGCAAGACTCATCGCCCTGGCGGATCATCTGCATCAAAAGTACGGCGGGACCATGAACGACGCTCTGCGGACCGTTCTGCCTGTGCGGGAAAAAGTAAAAGAAAAGGTGGAGAGAAGCTTTCAAAGGAGTGCCGACCTTAAGACACTGGAAGCAGCTTTGGCGGAAAATGAGCGGAAAAAATATCACGCGAGAGCGCGGCTGCTCACCTTGCTTTGCCGGCAGGAAAATATAGGCGAAGCGGAATTACAGGAGGAGAAGATTTCCGCTTCCGTCCTGGCATGGGCACAGGAGGCGGGCTTTCTCCTTCGGATGGATCGGCGCGTGATCCGGGGCGGAGAACATCCGCTCCCGCTGGAGCAGCGTCCCATTCTGACGACGGATCAGGAAGCGGCGTGCCGGGGTATCCTGGCGGCTTATCAGGAAGATCCCACTGCGGTCTGCCTGCTGCACGGAGTCACCGGCAGTGGGAAGACAGAAGTTTATTTTCATATCATCGACCATGTGCTGGCTGCAGGGAAACAGGTGATCTGCCTGATCCCTGAAATCGCGCTGACGTATCAGACTATGCGGCGCTTTATCGGCCGGTTTGGAGAGCGGATCGCGCTGCTTCATTCCAGACTCTCCAAGGGAGAGCGATTTGACCAGATCGAGCGGATTACCCGGGGAGAGGCGGATATTCTGGTGGGACCCAGGTCCGCGCTGTTCGCTCCCTTTTCCAATTTGGGACTGATTATCATGGATGAAGAGCATGAGAGCAGCTATAAGAGCGAGAAGCCGCCCCGTTACCACGCCAGGGAGGTAGCCATCTGGCGGGCGAAACAGGAGGGAGCCGGCGTGCTGCTGGGATCCGCTACCCCGTCCCTGGAGAGCTACGCCCGGGCCAGGGCAGGAGAATATCACCTCTTCACCTTGCCGGAGCGAGCCCACAAGCAGCCTCTGCCCCAGGTCCATGTGGTGGATATGAAAGAGGAGATGGCGGCGAAAAATTACTCTATTTTCAGCCGGTTATTGAAGCAGAAAATGGAGGCCGCCCTTTCCGCTGGGAAGCAGGTGATGCTGTTTTTAAACCGGCGGGGGTATGCCGGGTTTGTTTCTTGTCGAAGCTGTGGCTATGTGGTAAAATGCCCTCACTGTGATGTCTCTATGACGCTGCATCTGGACGGGACGCTGCACTGTCATTATTGCGGGTACATCCAGCCGATGCCAGAGCATTGTCCTTCCTGCGGGTCTCCTTACCTGGCGGCGTTCGGACTGGGGACACAGAAAGCTGAGATGCTGACCAGGCAGGAATTTCCAGGCTATCGTGTGCTGCGCATGGACCTGGACACCACTTCCCACAAGGAGGGACACCGGCAGATCCTGGAGCAATTTGCCCGGGGTGAGGCGGATATTTTGCTGGGCACCCAGATGATCGTGAAAGGACACGACTTTCCCAATGTGGCAGTGGTGGGAATTCTGGCAGCGGATCTGTCTCTGTGGAGTGCCGATTACGCCAGCGCGGAGCGGACATTTCAGCTGGTCTGTCAAGCCGCCGGCCGGGCAGGCCGGGGACGGGAGCCGGGTGAGGCAGTGGTGCAGACTTATCACCCGGATCACTACAGCATTTTATCTGCGGCGCGGCAGGATTATGAGACGTTTTTTGAGCAGGAGATGGCGGTGCGGCAGACGCTGGGATATCCTCCGGCGGGACACCTGCTGGCGATTCTTTTGGTCTCACGGCAGGAGCAATTGGTCCTTTCCTGCGCGAGGCAGCTGGCAACCCTGATTCCGCAGGCTCAGGAAAAGGAGAAGGGATTTGTCCTTCTGGGGCCTTCCGGCGGCGCTTATGGGAAATTAAAGGACAATTACCGCCAGGTTCTGTATGTGAAGCATCGGCAGGAGACGGCGTTGATCAGGCTGCGGGAGACGCTGACCGCCGTCGCATTGCCGGAGGGCGTGCGGATGAGTTTTGACCTGGACCCAATTACTGTATATTGAAGATATATTGAGGATACATTGAGGATACATTGAGGAGGAACAAGGCTGGGCGCTGATGATAGAGCCTAGAGATGAACCGAAGTCCCTCCCCGACGTGGGGATAAAAAGGGACCCCGACATGGGGATAAAAATAGAGGGCAAGACAAAAAATTGTGGAAAGGCGAAACCGGATTC
>CAZROZ010000173.1:0-4552 GCA_964601745.1 uncultured Lachnospiraceae bacterium
GCCGCAGCAGCAATCTCAGCAGAGACAGCAATCCCAACAGCTTTCGCAGCAAAGACAGCCGCAGCCGGGACAAAAAGACTCGCAGCGGCAATATCAACAGACCAGGCTGCCCCAGGGGAGAGTGGGAAGTCAGCAGGGTGCTCCCCAATCCCAATATTCCAGTCAGCGGCGGACAGATTCCGCGCCGCAGACTGCCGGACGACAGCCAGACGCGGGGAACCGTACTCAATTCCGGACAGACCAGGGAAGAAAGCAGACTCAGCCCATTCCCCCTTCCCTGCAGGATGACTTTGATGACGATTTCGACGATGATCTTGCCAGTATCTTGAACGAATATTCCGATCGGACATGACATATTATGCTTTACTGCAGATGGGACGGGAACGGCTCCGGAAGGCGAAGATCCCGGATGCGGAGACGGACGCCAGATGGCTGCTGCTCAAAGCGGCGGACATGACGCTCGCCTCCTATTATCTGCATCAATCAGAAGAAGTATCCCGGCAGGTGGAAGACGCTTACCGGGATTTGTTGCAGAAAAGGGAGCATCGGATTCCCCTGCAGCATTTGTTGGGCTGCGCATCTTTCATGGGACTGGATTTTAAAGTCAGTGCAGATGTGCTGATTCCAAGAGCCGACACAGAGAACATGGTCGAGGAGATGATCCCCCATTGCGATGGGAAACGGGTGCTGGATCTGTGCACCGGGAGCGGTTGTATCGGAATCAGTGTGTGTCATCTGGGGAAACCTGCTTTTGTCACAGGCAGCGATATCTCCCTGCTGGCGTTGACGATAGCCAGGGAAAATGCGGATGCCATTCTTCTCCCGAACGAAGCACCGTTTCGACTGGTGAGAAGTGATTTATTTTCCGCTCTGCCTGGTATCTATGACGTGATTCTCACAAACCCGCCTTATATTCCCACGGCGCAGCTTCCTACGCTTGCCCCGGAGGTGAGAGAGCATGATCCCCATCTCGCTCTGGACGGAGGTGAGAATGGACTTTCCTTTTATCGCAGGATCCTGAGTCAGGTCTGCGATCACCTCTCACCGGGCGGCATTTTCTGCACAGAAATCGGAGATGGGCAGGTGGATCCCGTGGAATTTTTGATGAGAAAGACGAAGCTGCAGGAGATCGCACTGGGCAGAGACTTGAGCGGAAGGCCCAGATTCTTGTGGGGAAGGAAACCAGGGAATGATTTTTAAATCCCCATCCCACATATGGGGTGCTACCATGAATGAAAGCCCACGGATTGCTCCGCTGCGGTGCAGCTCCCGCAATTCCTACCCGTATTCGCAATTCGGGCTATCGCCCTGCCCTGGAATGAAAATCTTAGGAGGAGTAGATTTTGTTTGAACAACTGGAAGACTTATTGCTGCATTACCAGGAGATTATAGATTGGTTGAATGACCCACGGGTGGCGGAGGACCCGGTCCACATGCGGGAACTGATGAAGGAACAGTCAGAATTGACCCCGATTGTACAGACCTATCAGGCATATAAAAAGGCGGAAGCCGACCTCAGAGACAGCAAACAGATTCTGGAAGAAGAAAAAGATCCCGAATTGCGGGAACTGGCAAAGGAGGAACTCCCGCTGCAGCAAAAGCAGCTGGCGGATCTGGAGCAAAAGCTGAAAATTCTGCTGCTCCCAAAAGATCCCAACGATGAGAGAAATGTGATCGTTGAGATTCGGGCTGGGGCAGGAGGCGATGAGGCGGCACTTTTCGCGGCGGATCTGTACCGGATGTATGCCCGTTTTGCCGAGCGCAATCACTGGAAAGTAGAATTGATGAGCGCCAATGAAAGTGGACTTGGTGGAATGAAGGAGGCCGTCTTTTTGCTGTCTGGCAAGGGAGTCTATTCCAAGATGAAATATGAAAGCGGGGTTCACCGGGTTCAGCGGATCCCGGCCACAGAGTCCGGCGGGCGGATCCATACGTCCACTGCCACCGTGGCTATCATGCCGGAGGCGGAGGAAGTGGATGTTCACATTGATCTCAATGAATGCCGCTTCGACGTTTTTCGCGCTTCCGGCAACGGCGGTCAGTGCGTCAATACCACGGATTCCGCTGTGCGGCTGACACATCTTCCCACTGGAATCGTGATTTCCTGCCAAGATGAGAAATCACAGCTGCAAAATAAGGAAAAGGCGCTGATGATCCTGCGTTCTCGCCTTTTTGACATGGAACAGCAGAAGGCGCACGATGCCGAGGCAAAGGAGCGGCGCAGTCAGGTGGGGACAGGAGATCGGTCGGAGAAAATCCGCACCTACAATTTCCCCCAGGGAAGAGTCAGCGATCATCGGATCAAATTCACCACCCATCGGCTGACGGAAGTGCTGGATGGAGATCTATTCGAATTGATTGACCGTCTGATCGCGGCAGACCGGGCAGCGAAGCTGGCAAAGGCCAACGGGGAGGCGTCCTGATGGCAAAAAAGAAGCGCTTTTTGGTGAAACGTAAATTTTCTGCGACCCGTGTCATCGCTGGAGGATTTGCAGGGGCGATCGTCATCGGTACCTTCTTCC
The DNA here is from genome assembly GCA_964601745.1 of uncultured Lachnospiraceae bacterium. Classification (GTDB taxonomy): domain Bacteria; phylum Bacillota; class Clostridia; order Lachnospirales; family Lachnospiraceae; genus CAZROZ01. The sequence continues at coordinate 2,523 of CAZROZ010000173.1, forward strand.
TGGTGCTGCCCATTTCCTCTGCGGAGGGACATATGACCCCTCTCATCGATGCTATGTTCACTGCCACCTCAGCGGTCTGCGTTACGGGGCTTGTGACATTGGTTTCCGCCTATCACTGGAGTCTTTTTGGCAAAGTAGTTCTTTTGCTGCTGATGGAATTCGGCGGTCTGGGTGTCATCACCATGGCAGCTGCCTTCTGGATTGTCGTTCGTCACAGATTGAGCCTGAAAAACAGACTTTTGTTGATGGAAGCCTATAACGTGAATTCCATGCAGGGATTATTGACGCTGACCCGGCATATCTTTACGGGTTCCTTGCTGGTTCAGGGAGTCGGTGCGCTGTTCTACGCGGTCAAGCTTCTGCCCGAATTCGGCATTTTAAAGGGAATCTGGCTGTCTATTTTCACCGCCGTCTCTGCCTTCTGCAACGCCGGGATGGACCTGTTCGGCGCAGATTCCCTGGCACCATATCGCACTTCTTTCCTCATGAATTTCACCACGATGGGATTGATCGTCATCGCCGGACTCGGCTTTCCCGTCTGGTGGGATGTGCTGCACGCCGTCCGGGAGGGGAGAAAGCACCATTGGAACTTAAAGAGAATGCTGATGCAGCTGCGACTTCACTCAAAAATGGTGCTTCTCATGACGGGAATCCTGATTTTCGGCGGGGCGCTGCTGATCTTGATCTTTGAATGGAATAATCCGGAGACATTGGGGAATCAGCCGTTTGGGCAGCGGATCATGGATGCGCTGTTTCAATCGGTGACAACCCGTACTGCAGGTTTTTATACCATCGATCAGAGTAAATTTTCTAATGCGACCGCCTTCTTGTCTGTGATTTTGATGTTTATCGGCGGTTCCCCTGCGGGTACTGCCGGTGGTGTCAAGACGGTGACAGCGCTGGTCTTGCTCCTGGGCGTGGTCTCCATTGTCCGCAACCGCAATGACGTAGATATTTTTAGGCGGAAGATTTCAGATTTTTATGTCAAAAAGGCACTGTCTGTGGTGGCAGTGAGCATGACCGTACTCTTTTGTGCTGTCATGCTGCTCTGCTGCACGGAATCGGCTGGATTTATGGACATCTTGTATGAGGCGGCTTCCGCCATCGGAACGGTGGGTTTGACCAGGGGGCTGACGCCCTTTTTGAGTGTGCCGGGCAAATTGATCATTTCCCTGGCCATGTACCTGGGCAGAGTGAGCCCCATCACCATGGCTATCGCGTTTACCGGCAAGAAGAAAAATGTGCATAATTACCGGACACTTCCGGAAGAAGATGTGCGGATCGGATGAAGGTAGTGTGGACATTGTAATTAGGGAGGATCCTATGGCGAGAAAGAAGATATTCGCGGTATTTGGACTGGGACGATTCGGGGAGAGTATGGCGATCACCCTGGCGGAACAGGGAGCGGAGGTGCTGGCGGTGGATGTGGACCCGGAAAAGGTCCAGGAGATCGCGGACAAGGTGACTCATGCGGTGTGCACCAATGCCATGGACGCGGAATTGCTGAAAAGTCTTGGTCTGCATCACATGGACGGTGTGATCATCGGCATCGGTGAGAACTTAGAATCCAACATTTTGCTGAGCATTCAGATGAAAGAGCTGGGTGTGCCTTTTGTGATGGCGCGGGCACAGACGGAACTACACGCCAAAGTGCTGCGCAAAATCGGCGTGGATAAAGTGGTCTTCCCAGAACAGGAAACCGGGATCCGGCTGGCGAAGAATCTGATGCTGGGCAATTTCTTTGATGCGGTGGAACTCTCAGAGGAATACAGTATGGTGGACAGAAAGGTTCCCAAGGCCTGGGTGGGAAAAGATATTCTGCAGGTGAATCTGCGCGCCACCTATGGCATTACCCTGGTGGGCATCAAAAGAGGAGAGGAATTCCGGATCAACCCTCACCCCACCGAGCGGCTGACGGAGGATGACACCCTGATGCTCATTAGGAAAAATGAGGAATTGAACCGGCTCGCGGATCTGGAGTAAGGGACCAGATGCGGATTCTTTTCTTGGATGGCTCGCGGATCTGGAAT
>CAZROZ010000174.1:0-4538 GCA_964601745.1 uncultured Lachnospiraceae bacterium
CCCAGGGCGGCAGTTCCGTGGTGTCTTCCGTGAAAAGTGAGGCTTCCGGTGTGATCGCCTACGTGGTGGACGGATTTGAAAACAGGTCCGCCGACAGCCTGACAAAAGAAGATTTTGACCAGACGAAGTACAGCGAGAGCAGGAACATTACCAGGTCAACGGACCTCATTCCCGCCGGATCAGCGGTGTACAAATTAGCGGACAGCGAAGATTGGCAGATTGTCTTGCCGCTGACACAGGATCAGTATGAGCGGCTGAAAGAAGAGACGAATATTTCACTGACTTTTACCAAAGACGGCTTGGACGCCAGAGCCAATCTGTCTTTTATGACGATAGACGATTCCAACTATGCCATTTTATCTTTGAATCGCTACATGGTGCGCTATCTGACAGATCGTTTTCTGGAAGTGGATTTGAATTTAAGTTCGGCCACAGGCCTCAAGATTCCGGTCACCGCGCTGACCACCAAGGAGTTTTACACGATCCCCAAAGATTATGTGATCACCATGGAGGATACGGAAAAGACCGGCGTCCTTGTTCAGGTGTACGACGAAGAGACGAAGCAGATGGTACAGCAGTTTACGGAGACAGAGATTTTCATGGAGACGGAAGATGCTTATTATATTGACAAGAATCTGCTGGAGGGCGGCACGGTGATCTACACGCCGGCGGGGGATTCTTATCCTTTAAGCGAGACTGCATCGCTGCAGGGCGTCTACAATGTGAATAAGGGATATTATGTGTTCCGACAGGTAGAAATCCTGTTGCAGAATGAAGAATACTGCATTGTCGCCGAGGATACCCCCTATGGTCTATCAGCCTATGACCATATTGTGGCGGATGCGGAAGGCGTCGTGGAGGATACCATCATTTATTAGCAATATTCCTATAAGGGGAGGGAATTTATATGTCAGAAATTGCACAAAATCTTTCCGCAGTGCAGCAGGCAGTCAGGGATACCGCCCTCGCCTGTGGGAGAGATCCGGAAAAGATCAAATTGATTGCTGTCAGTAAGACAAAACCTGTGGAAATGATTCGGGAAGCCATCGATTGCGGTACAGTGGATTTTGGAGAAAATTATCCCCAGGAGCTGGCCGAAAAAGCCAGGGAATTATCTGGCGTTCCCATCCGCTGGCACATGATTGGACATCTACAGCGCAATAAAGTGCGGATGATTCTGCCCTACCTCTCCATGATACACGCGGTAGATTCCCTGCGACTGGCGGAACAGATTGAAGCGGAGGCCGCCCGCATTGGAAAAAAGATTCCGATTCTGCTCGAAGTGAATATTGCCCGGGAGGAGAGCAAATTTGGCTTGAAGGCAGAGGAAGTCCTTCCCTTGGTCCGCACGGCTGCCGCTATGCCCCATATTCGGATCAAGGGCCTCATGACCATTGCCCCTTTTGTAGAGGATGCAGAGCAGAATCGCATTCATTTTCGCAATTTACATCAATTATCGGTTGACATAGCCCGGCAAAACATTGATAATGTGGACATGAGTGAACTTTCTATGGGAATGACCGGGGATTACAAAGTTGCGATTGAAGAAGGAGCTACCATGATTCGTGTCGGCACCGCGATTTTTGGAGCCAGAGAATATCATCAGTGACATTCTGTCCTTGTACGTGTCATCAGGGGTTGTAAGAAGAGACAGATTCTTTGGAGGAATCGTTATGAATATTATACAGAAATTTCTAGGTTATCTGAAATTGAGTGATGAAGATGACGAAATAGACGATTACGACCTATATGAGAGGGAAGAGGACGAACGTCAGGAGAGAAGAGAGCGCTCTAGCCGTCAGAAGTCCCGGGAACAGGGAAGGGCGGAAAAACCCTCCCGAAAGAAATCTCCGCTTCGGGAGGATCCTGTGGTTGAGAATGAAGAGGATATCTCCGTCTCCCGCATCAATCCCAGAGAACGAGATGACAATGATTCCTATTACAATACGCCCGGCTCAAGGCGTGACACACCCTCCTATCACGGTGAGGATTCCCGCGGAAATGGGTATGGCGGCAATTCCAGAATGAATCGGGGAGGGTATGGCCCCCAAAATGCCGGAATGGCTGGTGCTTCCCAGCGCTCCCAGAACCGTGGGACCAGGATGGAGCGGACGACTTCCAATAAAGTAGTTCCCATCCGGACGACAGCCCGGGGAATGGAAGTCTGCATCATCAAGCCGACTACCTTCGAGGAAGCCCAAGATGTCTGCGATATGCTGCTTAATAACCGCGCTGTTATTTTGAACCTGGAGAGCCTGGAACAGACAGACGCCCAGCGAATCATCGATTTTGTGTGCGGCTGTGTCTATGCCATCGATGGGAAATTGCATCCGGTCTCCCGCTATATCTTTATTTTCTCTCCCTCCATCATCGATATCTCCGGGGATTTTGCGGAATTTTTCCAGGAAGCGGGATTTGGCGTGCCGCGGTTTAATAAGGATTTCTAAAGATGCGGTCTGATCAGGAGGAGTTTTTCATCCGCCGGATGAGAGAATTGGCGCGAAATGCCGATGTCCGTCAGAAACGCCAATTTACCGGATTTCTTGATTTGATGGAACAGACTCTGCTGCGGCAGCTGCGGGGGACTTTACCGGTTCCTTTCTATTGTTGGGGCGGATATCCCCAGGCAGAGCGGGTGATGGTGTGTTTTTCTGCGGAGGAACCGGAGAAAAGCGACTATCCAATGGAACTCTGCCGGATTGCGCCGAAAGCGCCTCGCTTCGCGGAGGAACTAAGCCACCGGGATTACCTGGGCGCGATATTGCATCTGGGTCTGGATCGACAAAAAATCGGCGATCTCGCCATGACAGAGGGCAGTGTGCTGGTTTTCTGCTGTCAGGGAATGGCGGCTTTTCTCCAGGATCACTTGGAGCGGATCCGGCATACCCTGGTCACGGCGCAGCAGCTTCCGCTGCGGGAGGTTTCCTATTCCCCTTCGTATACCAAGATAAAGGGGACCGTCTCTTCTCTGCGCCTGGACGCCATTTTGTCTCTCGCCTGCCACAATTCCCGCGGCAAACCGGATGCCCTGCTGTCAAGCGGCATGGTTTTTGTCAACGGCGGACAGTGTTTGAAACCCAGCCAGAATCTGGCGGAGGGGGATATCTTTTCTGTGCGGGGCATAGGGAAATTTCAGTTCCAGGAAGTGACGGGAAAGACAAAGAAAGACCGTATCGGCGTTACGATTCTAAAGTATGTGTAATTTTAAAGTATGTGTAATTTTAAAGTGTGTGTAATTTTAACTTGTGTGTAGTGCAAAGTTAGTTTTGTTTGATAAAGATTTATTTTCTATTATTTGTCATCTCTATACTATAAATAAAGCAAAAAGATATGGATTAAATGATTTGCACTGACAGCGTCATGAGACAGGCTCTGATGGGTTCTATAGTAAACGACATTAAGCATCTCACTTTGAACTGTAAAAGCTTTTTAATGTTGAATTCATTAAAAATCAAAGTGAACTTAATTATATCGTTAACTATAGACAGCCGTTGACAGGAGGATGAGTATGCTTACACCGATTGAAATTCAGAATAAAACCCTGAAAGCTGGGATGGGATACAAGAAAAGTGATGTGGATGCCCTGATCGCGGAACTTTATGTGGATTATGAGCAACTGTATCGGAAGAACGCCGAACAGCGCGAAAAGATGAAGGTGCTCAGCGAGGGAATCCAGTACTATAAAAAAATTGAAAAGACCATCCAGGGCGCACTTCTTTTAGCGGAACAGGCTTCCTCTGAGACAAAGCGGACGGCAGAAGAGCAGGCCAGAGCTATTTTAGACCGGGCCAATCGCCAGGCAGAGGAGCTGGTGGCTCAAGCCAATCAGAATCTGGAAGATGTCAAGCAGTTGACTAGACAATTGATAAAGGAATATGAACGCTACCGTTTGAATATCAAGCATACCATTCAGGCGGAGCTGGAGATGATGGAGGGGGAGGAGGAAAATGCGCACCGTTTCTCTGCCTCCTTGACAAAATTGATGGAGACGGAACCCCAGATGCTGGAGCCCAGACAAAATACGCTCGGGGCAACAGACAGCAGAGAGACAGCGGAATCCCCAGCGAACCCAGCGAACGCATCCGCCAGAGTGCGCCGTAAAAATGCCGGCAGAGCGGACGCACGGACTTCTAACGCAACCGCTGAAAGCGAATCTCAGCGGGAGTATTCCATGGCAGAATTGGATGCGCTTCGGGCAGAGGGAAAGCAGGTAGCGGCGCACATAGATAAATTGGAGGAAACTTCACTTAACCAGGACCAAGTGCCGGAGATGAATACACAGAACACCCCCCAGCAGGACAAAAACCCGGAGGATTTGGCCCAGGAGCGGGAGGCTTTCGCGTTTCTCACCGCCGCCACAAAGGATTTAACGAAAGAATCCCAAGCTGTAAAGGAAATCCTGCAGCAGATGGAGGAGCGGGAGAATCTGGGAATGGATGCCGATGACGCAGGGGCATCTTTTGAAGACAATCCGTTTGAATTCCTGGATCCAGAGGATTTTGAAGAGCAGGAATAAGAAGCTCCACCGAAGGCGGACG
>CAZROZ010000175.1:0-4528 GCA_964601745.1 uncultured Lachnospiraceae bacterium
CTGCATTTGCCTGTTGACTGGAAAAGCCATTTGATTCTTTCCTGAATCATTCATCTTTTTCATTCACTCTTGCCCTTTCCTGGTCTGAACGCAAAGAAGCGCTGGGCAATGTAGTTGATGCCTGTGTAGAATGCCATGCCCACCAGCATGGAGACATTCTCCTGCACGGTTACCGAGAAGTTCCGCAAGACGAAACGCGCCAATGGCTCTGCGACCCCATAGCCGATGAACGCGCACACCGCTACCGTGAGAGCAAAACGCCCCACCTGTGCCCAGGAGCGTTCCCGATTCTGGAAAGTGAAATACTTGTTGAGGAAGAAACTCACGACTCCACCGATGAGATAGTTGGCAGCCACGCAGACCCACTTCTCCAGATGAGCCAGGTTGTAGAGCAGAAACATCGCCCCGGAACCGACCAGTGTATTGATGGCTCCCACGATCAGGAACTTGATCATGGTACTGTCAAAGAACTTTTCCTTTTTGCTCCCCTGCCGTCACCGCCTTTATTTCCAATGTTCCTATCGTCGCTATTCCTATCATCATCCAAGATTTCCCGGATCAAAAACCGCGGCCTGCCCTTGGTCTCCAGATAGATCTTGCCGATGTACTCGCCGATTATTCCCAAAGACAGGAGAATCAATCCGCCGATAGCCCAGACAGAACACATCACGCTGGCCCAGCCCATGGCGGTCGCACCGATTGCCCATCGGTAGATGGAGTATGCCAGCATGACGATAGAGACCAGGAAGATGAGAATCCCCAGCCCCGTGATGAGGCGGATGGGCTTCACGGAAAGGGATGTGATCCCCTCCATGGCAAAGGACAGCATCTTCTTTAAGGGGTATTTGCTCTCCCCTGCAAAGCGCTCGCCCCGCTCATATTCCACCACCGCGGCCTGGTAGCCGATCATGGGAACGATCCCACGGAGGAAGAGGTTCACTTCCTTGAACTGCGCCAGCCCCTCCAGCGCCCTTTTGGACATCAGGCGGTAGTCCGCATGGTTGAAGACGGTCTCCGCGCCCTCATGGTATTTTGGATTCCTATGGGTGATACGCCCCAAACGCGTTTTTCAGCAAGATTCCGAGCAGTGATCCGTTCCCCTTAAGAAAGCTAATCTTTGTCGGGGTCTTCCCCTCTTTTGGGTATTCCCTTGTGACGGGAACTTCACACGCCTTGTAACCAAGCTGCGTCGCCCTCACGGATAAATACGCCAGCAGCTCATACGTCTGGAATATATCTCTCAAAGGCTGAACCCTTTCATCTGTCAGGTATTCAGATGAGTACGCCCGGAAAGCATTTGTGGTATCCGTAAAGCGGTGTTTCGCCGTGAGGGAAATGATTGGCGCGTGTATGAGTTTTACCGCAAGCAGCCGAAGCAGAGGGGTGTTAATAGCTTTGCCGCCTTTTACAAATCGAGATCCCTGAACTAAATCGTAGCCTTCCTTCAACTTTTCAATGAATTTCGGAATATCTTCAATGCTGTCCTTGTTATTCCCGTCTATGGTCAGAATTCCTTTGTAACCTCTCTTAAGCGCCCACCAGATTCCCATTCGCAGCTGGGCGCCCTGCTTCCCAGTGTCCTGCTTTATGAGAAGTGTGTTCACTCCCCTATCTTTCAACTCTTTCTCATCTGTAGAGCCGTCATCAGAACCGCCGTCGCAAATAACTATATCCACAAATTTCGGAACGTCATTTCGTACGGCGCATTCTAATTCTCTCCAAATTCTCTCGCCTTCGTTGATAATAGGAATTAAAAGGACATAATCTCTTTTCTTTCCCTCATATTCATTTGCTTCAAACCGCGGAACCCCCGGCTGACGGTCAAATAACATTCCTCTCCTCCTTGTCTTTTTAGGACTTGAGTTATTATCTCCAGTCAATTTTCTTCACGTATGCCATTGCATCCTCAATGACTTTCAAATCCTCCTGTATACCCATCTCTATGGAAACGAAGCCACCGTAGTTTTCTTTCTTAAGTAACTCCATCAACTCTTCATGCAGCTTGCGTCTTTTTATCGGTATAAGCCCAGGTTCGCTGATATGGACATGATGGATCAACTCTCCCTTTCCAACCAAAATCTCGGTGCTCTCTCCGTTTTCGATCATTGTCCCCACATCGAGATTCAGAAGAAATCCCGGAGAATTTACTTCCTCTATCAGTTTAAATGCTGCAGACGTATCATTCATATAATTTGTATGATAAATCGGAGGGTTTGGCTCAAAGGCCACAACCGCTCCGTGTTCTGTAGCGTAATCCCCGATTTCCCGGAAAAATGGGATCGCAAGATTTTTGTCCGCACCTTCCGGGAGATTTCGGTTTTTGGGACAGCCGAATACAAGATTTGTGCATGCGATAGCACTGGCGAAGTCGATTGCCTTTTTCGTATATTCCAGAAGTATCTCTCTTTCGCGCTCTGTGCCAAAAAGTTTTTCCGTTCTCCCATACCAGATGGATTGCATTGAAGATATTGAAAGTCCATACTCTTTCTTAATTCTCTCCGCCCAGGATTTTGCTTGAGATAAGTTTTCATACGGCTCCGGAAAAACCTTCGTCGGCGCGATCTCAAATCCCGTATAGCCGTATTTATAAAGCAAAGAATAAACCTCTTTATCTCTCGCTTGATCCCAGGCCAGGTTTGAAATGGAAAGTTTCATTTGGCTTTTCCTCTTTCCTCACCGGCATTTCTTTGCGTTGTTTCAACGAATTCTTTGATCTCCTGCATGATCTGCTCTTTTGAGGAAATATATCCGCCCTCGCCCCCGAAAAGCCCCGCATACGCTGTCCGGTAGTCATAATCCGCCGGTTTTCCGCTCAATTCGTTCCGGAACTCCTCACCCGTGAGGTAACGGTACAGTTCTCCTGCGGAAACCGGTTCCGCCGCCGGATGCCAGATTTTCAGCCCGGCGGAGAATGCAATGTTCATATCCGCCCAGAGGTGTGAGAGATTGTAAAACTGATACCTGCTCCTGCTATCCGTGAAATTCAGGGCCGAAAAGCCAAGTCCGTTAAACTTCTTCTTGAGAATTGTCCTCTCCCCTTCAGATGAATCCTTCACTCTGTAAAATCCATTTTCCTGTAAACAATAATAATCACACAAGCCTGCATCTTTTGCGGAAAGTTCCTCCATCTTTTGTTTGGAAAGCATGGCGGGAATTCTGTGGATGAAATCATAGATAAAGTTCTTCTTTATGTTTTTTCCGAATAATCCAGGAAGACGGATTATGAGAGAATCCGGAAAATTCTCCCTAGCCCAGAGTTCCAATCGATAGCGGTTCAATCCATATGCAGCTAAGCCCTCTGTCTCAACTCTTGAGTTTTCGTCCACATCCCTTGGGTCTTTGAATACGTCAATCGTGGAGATGAGAACAAGTTTTTTGGGAGAAATCCTGCGGATATTTTCCTCAGCTTCTATAACTTTGCCCATGTCCTCTTCCGGAGCACTGTTAGCAAGATATTTCTCCGCCCTAAGACCGGCATAGATTAAAAGATCCGGATGGGTGCCATACGCTTCACTAATATTTTGGGAATGATACAGCCCTTGTATCGCTAAACCCGCGGCCGCGAGAATGTTGCTCCCCACAAAGCCTGTATATCCCACCAAAGAAATCTTTTTTTCTTTAGGCTCTTCCATGATGTTTGCAAACCCTCACATTGTCAGCTTCTCTATGCTCTCAAAACTGTACTGCTTTCTCTTAAAAACCAGGTTTACCAGAAGCTGCAAATATTTGATGATGACAGTCAGGATTCCAAACAGACCGAAGAAAGCAATCGAGAGAAAAAGAATGGTCGTTGTCCAGCCTGCCACAGGGCTTGCCGTCACATACACGATTATGGAATATACGGTCATAACCACTGACATCAACATGAGCAAGAAAGTCATAATAAAAGAGAACTTGTAGGCGATGTCCGTAAACAAGATCAGGGAATCAAGCGCGAGAGACGCACGATATCGCTTTTCTCTCTTATCCAGAACTTTCGTGTTCCCTTTGTCAACCTTTCCCTCATACACAATGGTGTCCGCGCGCAACCCAGCCTCCATATAAACTGCCTTGCGGTAAGGAACCGTCTTGTTCATGTCCATTATTCGGTTAATGAGCCTGCGGCTCACGATATGAAAACTCTCTGTGTGCATCTGGAATCCGAGGTTGGAATTCTTCGCGAACACTCTGTAAAACAGATGAGAGGAACGCCGTTCCTTCCTGTTTGACGCGGCGTAGACAATATCGTACCCCCCCCCGATCGCTCTACGGTAAACCTGCATGATCTCTGCCTCGCCGAAATCGAGAACCGTACCATCAAACTCCAGAACAAAATCTCCTATCGTCAGATCCACACCGGCGTTCATCGCGAGTTCCTTACCATGAAAATGACTCATGTTGACAATGGTGATACTTGTATTCTCAACTTTTTCACTTATTTCCCGTATCCTCTGCAAACTCCCGTCCTCCGAGCAGTCGTTTACGCAGATTATTTCGGAATGCTCAAAATTCTTCTCAAGGGTATCAATCAGCATCTGCAGAAAATCCG
>CAZROZ010000176.1:0-4525 GCA_964601745.1 uncultured Lachnospiraceae bacterium
CTTCCGTATAGAAAGCATTGATGATCATATCATACATCGCCTCCTCATCCGGATGAAATTCCTCAAAACCACTTTCATCGTTTTTTATGGACTCACCCTTCACACTATAAAGAGAATCTTTCGAAAAATCAAAGCTCAATGCTTCTGACGCCAGATAGACGATTTCATCCACTGAAACATTTGTCACAATGTAATTTTTCATGGATTGATAGAGATCCATGATCAGACCTACATCGGACTTCAAAACTTTTTTTGCTTTTTTCGCCCATGCAAGCATGTACTGTTTCTGTCTGTTCAATCGTCCATCCGCACTGTATTTCTTACTGACATCCCGATACTTTACATACCAGTATGAATCCTGTCCCTTTAAAGTGATCTCGTCCCCCTCATCGAAGTCAACGCCCCACTCCTGATTCTTCATGGTCTCCAATACCTTCACTTTGACACCGCCCACGGCGTCATTGAGAATCGGGATCGATTCCATATTGATGGAGCAGTAGCCATGGATCGGAATGCCATAGAAGAGCCGTGAAACCGCCTTCACACTGCGCTCACAGCTCAATTCCTTGCCGTCTCCATATCCGTGCTGCAGACAAATTTGAGCTTTTTGAGTTCTGAGATAATTGCCCTGCCGACTATACACATCCACATCGGCCATCGTATTCCGATTGATGGCAATCACAGAGATCTGCTTCTTCTGGGTATCCAGCAACACCAGGAATATCGCGTCCGACTGACCGCCGTCTATGCCATCCACGCCGACATCAACCTCCCCGTGTTTATCAATTCCTAGAAAGAGGAACGTCAGCAGGTTCTCATTATATTCATAAACCTTCCCATTATAGCGGATCCAACCCTCCTCCCATTGCTCCATATCTATCGGTACCTGGGTGGGCAGGACCTGTTCGAGGCCGGAGCCTTCCTGTATGGCGGAATCCTTTAGTCGATTTCGCCCGCTCTGCACCACTGATACGACCAAGACAACCACGGAGAGAAGCAAGACTGGAACGGCGATCCCGAGCCCAATCAGCACTTTCCTGGTGCGGCTCATCGGTTTCTTCTCACGCTTTTGATAAACACGGCGATAGGAGATGTCATCCGGATCTGTCTCCGTCTCCTCTGAATCAGCCAAAAGGGAATCTTCCTGTCCCTCCTGCCAGAATTCGGAATCTAGGTCTCCCAGCTCATTATCTATCTCAAGAGACTCTTGGGAGTCCTGTCTCTTCTCTCGGTCCAGTTCCCGGTCCGGTCTGGCATTGCGGTTTCTCGCCGACCATCTCGCCAGCCCTGAAGAATGATCCCCTGAATCCATCGAATCCGCTGGCGCAGTCCAATTATCCATCTCGGACAGATCATCCATGGAAGATTGATCATCCTGGTCCAGGATCTCTTCAATTCTATCCTCTGACAAATCAGGAATTCTATTCCCTCTCTGGTGTCCGGAAGAGGGTATCTTGTTATGATTCATTCTGTCCCTGTGATTCGATCTGTTGCTCGGGTTCGCTCTGTTCCCGGTCTCCCTCATACAACAACACCCCTTGTACCAGGTAACGGATCTGAGGCTGATTTCTGACGCAGGTAGAAAGGGTCAGGATCCGGTTTTCATAAGTCAGCGTCGTCCCCTCAAGGAAATTAGCACTTATATCGTTGATTTGCAATACCTGATCCAAATAATTCTGGAAAATTGCCTTACTCTTTGTGTCCATATTATAAAGCAGATGGACTGCGGGATATTCATAAGCGCCATAGATCTCATACACATAATTTTTCTCTGGCGTATAGACGAACACATATCTGTGGTCATCGAAGAATTCTCTGTCCCGGAAATTCTTCAGAGAGCCGAACATGGTGCCATTTCTCATATTGTGGCCATACAGCACTGTATTGGGATCAGAGAAATCCGCCGCATTGACGGGATCCGAAAAGATGCACCCGGGATAGCCGATGCTGCCATCCAGATTCCGATTCAAATAGTAGGAATCCTCCCCCGGATGGCAAAGCACAGGATAATCAATCACCGTATCCGGAATATAAATCCAGGCATAGATATCTTCATTGACCTCTTCCTGCATATTCACGAAATCCAGATTCTTCTCCGGGATCTCGATCCCGCGCTCCTCCAGCACAGAAATCGTTGTCTCCTCCACCGTAGTCTCCTCAGGCGGCTCAGTGGTGGGTGCCTCGGTGCTCTCCGTCACATTCGCGGTAGATTGCAGCGCGGCAAGTCGATCCTGCGCATTCTGGATCCTGATATGGATCGCGACGAACGCGACAATAAAGACCAGGAAACCGACAAAAAAGCAGACGGCTATGATTTGATATCTTTTTTTCTTCCTATTATTATCGTTACTTTTTTCTTGATTACTTCCCATTTTCTCTCATTCTCTCTCATTCCGGCGATCTCAGGCACGTCCTATCCCCTTTAACTGCCTTCCACACTCCTATAAGCAAACCAACTCATCCGAACGGACCAAACTCACTACATTTAGTTAACTTACTTCGCCGAATCACTGCTCTTTCTCTTTACATACACTGGGATTCTATCATTAAAGATTGGATTGTGCAAGAAAAAATTTCATGTGTTTAACAAAAAAGACATCAATTTTTTAATATTTTAACTGCTGACTTTTTACCCCCCCCCACGCACTGTTTTTCAATTTGTGAGTGACTTTTGCCTCTACTTAAAACAGGATACAAGCATCGCGCCTGTACCCTGTCGTATTCCAAATTTCCTACCCTCTCTCCGCGATGGCCTGCCGTTTCAACTCCCGCGCTGTCTCATAGATGGCAGCGGAGCGATTTTCGCCGCCCAGCATCCGCGCCAGTTCCTCCACCGATTCCTCCGGAGAGAGCAGGCGGATTTCCACCTCCGTGCCATCCCCGGCAGCATGCTTCTCAATCAGAAAATGCGTGTCCGCCTGCGCCGCGATCTGCTGCAAATGGGTAATGCAGATGACCTGGTGCACGTTAGAGATCTCCTGCATCCGTTTGGCTACCTTTTGCGCCGTAACGCCGCTGATCCCGGTGTCAATCTCATCAAAGATCAAGGTGTCAATGGCATCCTCCTGGGCCAGGACGGATTTGATGGCCAGCATAATCCGGGACAATTCCCCGCCGGATGCCACCGCCGTCAGGGGACGTTTTTGCTCTCCCGGATTGGTGGCGATCAGAAATTCTATCTCATCCTGCCCGTCTGGTCCGATAGCATCCTTTTTCGTGCAGGAGATGGAAAAATCCGCCTGCAGAAAATTCAAATCCCGCAGAGACTGGACAATCTTCGGCGCCAGATCCCGTGCAGCCGCCTCCCGCAGACTGGTGAGTCGGTCTGCCTCCTGCACGGCATCGCTTCTGGCAGTCCGCTCCTTTTCCTGAAGAGATGCTAGGAACTGGTCATACTCCCGGTAACGCTGGATTTTCTCCTGGATCTTCGCCAGGTGAGCCATCATGGAATCGTAACTGCCACCGTATTTTTCCTCCAGGCGCCGGATCTCATCCAATCGCTCCTCCGTCTCGTGCAGCGCTTCATGGTCAAATTCCAAATTCATCTGATAATCTGCCATGTTCCGGTTGCACTCCCCCAGAATGTCCTCCACCTGCAGCAGCTGTTCTGTAAAATCCTGCAGCGGCGCATCATATTCCGCAATCTGAGAGAGAGACCGCAGTGCCCGACTGATCTGCTCCCCGGCAGAAGTTTCCCCCTCTCCGGTGCAGCGATAGACCTCCGCCATCCCGGATTCAATCTGGCTCATATTAGCCAATTTTCGGTGCCTGCTCGTCAGCTCTTCCTCTTCTCCCCTGCGCACGTGGGCATTCAGGATCTCCTGCTCCTCGTACTCACAGAAGGCGCAGTCCCGCTGTCGATCCTCCTCCGAGATCGTATGCTCCGCCAGTTCTTTTCTGGCTTCCTTCCACGCCCGATACGCCTCCTTCATCCGTGCCGCCTGCTCCTGGCACCTGCCGAAACGGTCCACGATTTCCCGGTGCTTTTCCCGGTGCAACAGTGACTGATGCTCGTGCTGACCATGTATATCTAGGAGATAGCCGGATGCCTGCCGCAGCAGGCTTAAGGGAACGGTCTCGCCATTGATGCGGTTCACAGAACGGTTTGGGTAAATTTTCCGGGAAAAGACCAGTGTCCCGTCTTCAAAGGGGAGCTCATTTTCCTCAAACCACTGCTGAATCCCAGGATCCCGGGTCTGAAAAGAAAGTTCCACCAGGGCATAGGGAGCGCCTTCCCGGATCACATCCTTTCCGGCCTTTCCACCCAGCGCGAGGGAGACCGATCCGATGAGAATGGATTTCCCCGCGCCGGTCTCCCCGGTGAGAATATTGAGATGGGAGCCGAATTCCAATTCCGCCTCCCGTATGATTGCCATGTCTTTTACATGAAGATTTGTAAGCATATCCCGCCTTTCGTTTCCTTGATTCTGATTCTAGTTTACTATAAAAGCCCAGTCGCAATGTCCATGCGGATGGACTGCTCGCAGGCCAATCCACATGGACATTAGCGACGCTAAGTAAGTAT
>CAZROZ010000177.1:0-4478 GCA_964601745.1 uncultured Lachnospiraceae bacterium
GACTGTCTACCTTGCTGCACATGCCGAGATAGCAGGCACGCAGTTCATCCCATTCTTCCTCCGTATAACCATCCATAGCCATACATTCCCGCAGCTTTGCCTCCATGGCGGGTTTTCCCTCCCCGATTCCAGCTCTGCGCGGCAGTTTCTTCCGATCAATCGAAGAAAAATATGGTTCCTCCACTCCGTATGGCGCATGTGGGAACATCAGCCCCACAAAGATGCACATGGGCTTTCCCTCCACGGGATGCCGAATCCGCCGGATTGCAGCATCCACTGCCGCGTCATCGGCACTGTAATTTCTTCCATTTGCATCCAATTTCAAGCGGCCCTGATAAAAGGAATAATAGCGTTTACTCCCAGGTTTTCCCCGCCAATTCTCATTCTCCGGTCCTAAGGTAGAAGCCGCGGCCTCCCCGCAAAATACTTCATCCGCGTGTCTTTCGCTGATTCCAGGCTCCTGACCTGCCAGCAAATCGTTTCGATCATTCATCCAGACATAGTACCCGGCGGTCTTCAACTCACTGAATAGAGATGACTCCCCATTGTGCATTAGATACCGCATACTTCTGTGACCGTACACACGAGGATAGTAGCCTGTGAGAAAACTGCACCGACTCGGCACACATACGGGATTTTGACAATACACATTGGAAAAGGACACCGCATCTTCTCTCACAAATTCATCCAGAAACGGGGTCACTGCCGCCGGATTACCCATGTGACCTATTGCATCCCAGCGCATCTGATCCGGATTAAATATTATAATATTTGGTCTTTTTGCCATTTTCTCTCCTTATAGAATCGTTTAATAAAATTAATGTGTCTCTTGCTCTTTCTGTTCTCTCGTCCAGAAAAACATCCACAAAAATCAATTCAGCCATGGAGTCTGACACCCCATGGCTGAGTATAAATGCACTTGCTATAACGAATGTTCTCCTTTGCTGTCATAGGTTGTTATTGATCTAATCCATAGATTCGATAGATCTCTTCCGGTGCATCGTTAGCTTTGAGTGTCGCAATCAGTCCCTGTCTCATCCTTCCCTCCGTCTGCGGATCCCGCAGTGGACATTTCTGTTCCGGATCTTCCTGGACGTCAAAGAGTCTTGTCTCCCCTTCCGGCAGATCCCATGACATGTGCTTAAGTTGCGCAGGAATTTTGAGAACCGGACATCCCTTGGTGAAGGAAAATCCCTGATCCAGCGTCGCCTTCCGCATTTCCTCTACACTGAATCGGGCTCGCATGTGAGTCGGCATTAATGTATAGTCATACAACTGCTCTCTGGTATTCACCGGTGCTGTCATATAGACATACTTTCCATCGGTCACACTGAGGACACCGCCGTGAGAGCCAAAAATCCCATATTCCCGCACCGGTTCATCCTCCCGGATGACCTCCCCCAATGGTTTGCCCAACATGTCCGCTGGAATGGGAAGCCCGAAATAGTCCAGGATGGTGGGTGCCAGGTCAATGGTCTGCACCAGACTGCTTCTTCGCTCCCCTTTCACCCCATAGCGGGGATCCCAGATATAAAGTGGAATATGAGCAATCTCCTGGTAGTCCGGCATCTGACTCTTGGACCACCAGCCATGCTCTCCCAGCAGATATCCATGATCCGTATTGACAATCAGCATCGTGTCTCTCCACATATCATACTTGTCAAATACATCCAGCACCCTGCCCAGGTTGTCATCGCAAAAGGCCAGCAGTGCCAGATATTTGCGTCGCACCTGTTCCACCACCTCTGGCGGTTCGCTCACCGGAGCATAAGGCGGCCAGTCCAGCTCGGTCTCATCGTCCGGATCAAATAGCCTTGACAGAAATTCATCCGGCACACAAAAAGGCTCATGGGGATCAAACGTCTCAATCTGGAGAAACCAATTGTCATATTCGTGATTATTCTCCAGAAAATCCAATCCCTGGGCAAAAGTCCTTGCCTGTGGGAAGTCTGCCATCTTCGTCATTCTTTCCCGGTTCAGCACATCCTGCCGATAGAGCCGCCCCATGATGTGTTTGACCACAGGAGGCATTCCCTCCTGACTTACCATCGTATGAGGATTCTCTGGAACATCCGGCCGCGCAGACCCGACCCAGGGATCTCCCTCCTGTCCCCGATTGCACTCCCAGGTGGAATACCGGGGATGGTAAGTGCAGCCGCCGTCTTCCACGTAATGATTGTGATCCGTGACCAGGCGGGTATAAATCCCGTTATTCTTCAGCAGTTCCGGCATTGAATCGTCAAAAGGTTCCATGGGACCCCAGCTCCGATGCAGAAAGTTGGGACGCCCGGTATGGAGTTCTCGCCGTGCCGGCATACAAGGGAGACTGCATACATAATTGTCATCAAAGGTGACCGTATGGGATTCCAGTCTCTCAAAATTAGGCAGTTTCACCTGTCTGCCGCCATAAGAGGGCAACATATCCAGTCTCAGAGAATCATACATAACCATGACTGCTTTCATGCCGCCGCTCTCTCCTCTCTGGTCTGCTGTGCCAGGGCAATCCGTGCCCTCTTGGCCTTTCTGTAAGTAAATTTATGTTTGTTGGTGTTGTAGATAATAAATAGCAGGAACAGTCCATACACTACCACATTCTGGGTGTTTAAAGACATGCCCAGTTTGGACAGGGCCAGCATAAGCAGATTCACACAAATCGACGCAAGGGCGACCCCCACCTGGGTATTCGCACAGAAGCCGCCGATCCAGGCGCCTAGAATCATGGGAAACATGTTGCGAAATACGTAGCTATTGCTGCTCATGCCCAGCACTGGTACCAGAGACCCTTGATACATAGTGATGAACACCCCAGCACAGGCCACCAGCATTCCGCCAAACAAATAACAAAAAACACAATTGCTGAAAATATTGATGCCAGCGTCAGAGGCCAATTTCTGGCTGCCCTGAATCGCCCGGTAGCGATACCCGAACCGGCTGAACTGGAACAGGAGTGCGGATACCAGCACCAGCGCTATCACCACAAAGATGATAAAAGTGCTGTTGGAGAGAATGTCAACCCCTGGCTGCGCATACAGGATCACGCCCTGCTGGTTGTTGATCATAAAACAAAGGCACTCGAAGAGTAAGGTCATGCCCAGTCCCAGGACCATCGGCAGGATCCGCATATTGACAAAGACGATTCCGCAGAGAAGTCCGCACAAGCCACCGATGATCGTGGCACATACCAGCACGCCGATCCCGCCCAGCCCCAAGGAGAGGGCGATATTTCCACCGAAAATGCTTCCCACATACATCTGGGCACCCAGAGACAAATCCATGCGGCCACAATTCAGGTTCGTGCTGATTGCCAGGGCAAAGGCGATGGTCGAAACCATATTGCGGAAAAAGGTCCGGACATCAGCAGAACTGACGATGACACCGGTGTTCGCCCCTATGCGGCAGACGATCTCCATTATGAGCCATACGGCGACCGGAACCGTCACTGCTTTGAGGATTCCGATGAGCTGCGTATTTCCACCCTTTTTATTCATGATTTCAGCTGCCTCCTTTTTACATCTGCCGTTTTCCTTTTACTGTCCCATCCTGGAACGGATCGCGTCCAGGTTAGCTGCACTGTCAATATTTTCCTGCATCTGCTCTGCGGTGAGACCGGGTGTCATATCCGCTAGGAAAGAATCCACCACACCATAGTCAGCTACCCACTTGCCGTCCGTATCCCATTCATTCATCTCCGCCAATTGGTCCGCGGAAGTGACTGCCGTCATACGGAAAGTATGTACAACAGCCTGGCCACCAGCATCCCGATTCACCTCATTGTGTCCGATTAGAGCATTGTAAGCTTTTGCAAATGCCATCGCTGCCACGATCGAAGTGAATTTCACCGTACTCATGCTGACAGTGGGATTGCCGAATTTATCGGTATTGGTCATGGCGTTGGTCAGGGCATCTCCAAATGTTCCAAAGCCAACTATGGTGATATCTTTATTTAAGGATTCCTCCACTTCTGCCACAGCAGTCCCTACATTACCGATTGCGTTTGGTGCCATAAGCAGATAATCATAAGTGCCGGTCTGCAACGCGGCGCTCAAGCCTTCCAGCCATCCCTGCTGATTTGCCATTCCAGGATAGCAGTAAATCTCAATTCCCTTGTCATTGGTGGCATTGATGGGGGAAGAGGAAGTATATAGTTCTTCAATGGTATTGTTGTAAGTCAACCCGTAGATATCCTGCAGGGCGGAGAGCATGTTGGCTGAGATTTCTGTCTGCTGTGCATTTCCCTGATAAGCGCCTCCGGTTAATAGTACAAAATTATGGGTCTCACTGGGATTCAGATTCTCCCTCAAATAATCACCGAAGAGACGCCCTGTGTCCGGTTGATCTGCCATGAAGCCTCCCGCGAAATTCTCATAATTCTGATAAGCTGCCACATTTTCATTACTCATGCCGCCATTTTCCACGAAAATCATTCCTTTTTCCTGACAAAGCATGGCCAGCTGTTCCGTATTTGCACCGATGGGATA
>CAZROZ010000178.1:0-4477 GCA_964601745.1 uncultured Lachnospiraceae bacterium
AGTATTCACAATGAACACTGGATTTTTCATGATGTCTTTACTTCCAAACTCAGGAAGGGTCATGAGAGGACCCCGCGCATCCATTCTTGACAGCATCCTCAGAAAGCGCATCCATTCTTGACAGCATCCCTAGAAAAGACTATAATCTCCCCAAAATGAACGTGTTCATAAAAGGAAAGCAACCGGATAATCCACCACTCTCAGGAGAGACAAAGGACTGTAAAGGGAGCACGAGGAAACTGCCTATGCCAAAGATCATCGAGAATGTGCGGGAAAGCCTGCTAAGAGAAGCCAGAAATCAGGTGCTAGACCATGGATATACTGCCATGACCATCCGTTCTGTGGCGAGGGCGTGTCACGTCGCGCCGGGGACCGTCTATAATTATTTCCCCTCCAAACTGATACTGACCGCTTCCTTTTTGCTGGAGGACTGGCGGCACAATCTAAAGAGATTGACAGAGGGAAGCGCGGAGACACCCGAGGAGATTTTATCGGAGATGTACCAGGTCCTCTGCAATTTCATGGGACAATATGCCTCCCTCTTTCGCGATGAGACGGCGGTAGGCGAATTCACCAAGGCTGTCTCTCAATATCATGTTCTTTTGCGGGACCAATTGGCGCTGCCGCTGCTTCCCTTTTGTGAGAGACAGCAAAAGGCGGACGCGGAATTCCTGGCAGAATTTGCCGCGGAGGCGATGCTGACCTGGGTCGTTGAGGGGCGCACGCTGGATGAGATCAATGCCATCCTGCTGCAGCTCTTTTGAAAAGGCTCATTTAAGAACGTCAAGGTAAACTTCCATGCCCCACCCGTGCCCCACATATGGGACACCACCATAAACAAAAGCCATGGATTCGCAATCCGGGCTATCGTGACATCACAACCAATTCTCATCGATCACGAAAGGAGAAAATCTATGAGCAGTTTTGAAAATCTACGGATCGTAGACAATTTCTACCAGACCTCTCTGTTCTTTCCCATGCCGACCGTAGTGATCAGCACCCTGTGTGATGACGGTTCCACCTCGCTGGGACCCTATTCCCTGGTGCAGCCCTACTACATCGCCGGGAAGGACTACTATGCCATGCTGCTGGAGTGCCGCAATTCCTCCAACACGGCGCAGAACATCTTGAAGCGGGGCAAATGCGCCATCAATTTCATCACCGATGAGCCCAAGTATTTCAAGGAGTGTGTGAAATTGAGCTGGCCCGGGGACAAGCCGGAGGAGAAAATGCCCAAGTGCAATTTCAAATTGGAGAAAAGCCAGATCGAGGAGGAACATCCGGAGGACAAGCGGCCCATGGTGCTGACCGAGGCGATCCAGGTCATCGAGTGCACCTGGATGCGCTCCCTGGATGGAGCGGATCAAGATAAAGCCGGGGAACTGAACGGATATGAGGGCCCTTATCACGATTTCAACGGCATCACCAGCAAATTCGGCGCCCACTTTATCCTGCGGGTGGATCGGATTCTCATGAAGAAGAAATATTCGGATGCCATCATCAACGGCGTGAAGGCCAAAGATTTCCCGCCGCTGCCGGTGGACTACGGGTACCGAGACAGCAAGAATTTCTGGTATCACCGTCACCGCCGCATGAAAGCCGAATTGCTGCAGATGCGGCAGGCTTCTCTGGAGTCCGTCCGCTATGCCGCGGACCGGGCGGATGACAAAGTGAAATTCACCGATGACGCGCTGATGACCATCCTCGGCGTGCCCAGAGTCTTCCTCTCCACAGTGTTAAAAGGCTGCGTGGACTGGGCGAAGGAAAATAACGTGGAACTGATCACAGCGGAGCACATGAAGATCATCAACGACAAGCGGGCAAAGGAAAAGCAAAAGAAGAAATAATAGACACAAACCATCAGACAAGGAGGGATTTTTATGAAAGTCGTACTGGCAGGTGCCTATGGAAATCTGGGCGGAGACATTTTCAAAGCGCTCCTGAAAGCCGGACATGAAGTAGTGGCGGCGGACATGATCGAGCGGGATCTGGGTCTGACCGGGAATTACACGTTCCGCAAATTGGACGTGACGAAGCCGGAAGCGCTGAAAGGGCTCTGTGACGGAGCGGACTGCGTGATCACCACCGTTGGCCTGACGAAGACCTCTGCCACCGTCACCAATTACGAGATCGACTACCAGGGCAATTTGAATCTGCTCAAAGAGGCCCAAGCCGCCGGCGTCAAATATTTCACCTACATCTCTGTTTTGAAAGCGGATCAGGCGCCGAAAGTGCCCATGCTGCACGCCAAATATCTGTTTGAGGAAGAGCTGAAAAAGAGTGGAATTCAGTATGTGATCCACCGTCCCACCGGTTATTTCTATGACATTGTCAAAGTGTTCAGGCCTATGATAGAAAATGGCAAAGTCACCCTGCTGGGCAAGAAACCGGTCCACGCCAATGTCATCGCCACTGAGGATTTCGCCGATTTCATCGTGGCGCACCTGACGGATTGCAACAAGACCTACAATATCGGCGGCAAGGAGACGTATTCCTACGAGGAGATCGCCAACATGTGTTTCGCCGCGGCAGGCAAACCACCGGTCATCAAGCGGGCGCCGGCGTTCCTCTTTGACATCCTCGCCTTCGTCAACAAGCTGAAAAAGAACGGCAAAGCGGCTGTCCTGAAATTCTCCAAGTGGACGCTGACGGAGGAAATGGTGGGGGACACCGTCTACGGCGAGCGGAGTTTCAAACAGTACATCAAAGAAAGCTTTCAAAAGCAGTAAGGGAGGAACCATCATGGGTTGGAATTATCTCGGTCTCTTTTTTGTGGTCAGCCTAGTTCTCTGCGCGGTGGGCTTTTACAAGTATGTTTACTTCATGTCCATCGGGTACGGTTTGTCCGTGGCCGGCATAGGCGTGACGATGGCGATTCTCTGCCTCTTGGGAAAGCTGCCGGCGAGTCCGCTACACTACGTGTTCTTCGCGCTCTTTGTGATCTACGGCATCCGGCTGTCCGGTTTCCTGCTGATCCGGGAGATGAAAAGCGTCGCCTATCAAAAGACGTTAAAAGAGGCCTCCGGCGATGAAAAGTCCATGCCGATTTTTGTCAAAATAGCAATCTGGATCTGCGTCTCCGCTCTCTATGTGACCCAGACGTCCGCGGTGTTCTTCCGGCTCTATAACGGCGGCGAGGTGACAGCCTGCCTGTATGTGGGCATCGTCATCTCCGTCCTGGGCATCCTGCTGGAGGCGTGCGCGGATCAGCAAAAAAGTGCGCAGAAAAAGAAACGTCCCGACATGGTCGCTACCAAAGGACTTTACAAAATCGTCCGCTGTCCCAATTATTTCGGCGAGATCATTTTCT
The DNA here is from genome assembly GCA_964601745.1 of uncultured Lachnospiraceae bacterium. Taxonomy (GTDB): domain Bacteria; phylum Bacillota; class Clostridia; order Lachnospirales; family Lachnospiraceae; genus CAZROZ01. Next base: position 3,311 of record CAZROZ010000178.1, read on the forward strand.
GGACCGGCGTTTTTGTCTCCTCTCTGGACATTCTGCAAGGTGTCGGACAGTGGATCATGGTCATTTTCGCCTATATCTGTATCGTCTTTATCATGTTCAACGGGGCGCAGCGCCTGGAGAAGCGCCAGATGGCCCGCTACAAAAATAACGCGGAATATCAGCAGTATGTGAATAAGACACCGATTCTCATCCCGCTGCTGCCCATCTATCACCTGAATAAACAGGAGAAATGAGGGGTTCGTCATGAAAGACTTTACCATCGCGATGGCTCTTGTGGATTTCGTGCCGGTTTTGCTCTTTTCAGCGGCCGCAGTCCTGCTGCAGCACGATCTGTACAACAAGATGAGTAAGGGAGCGTTCGCTCTATTTGCTGCCGGGACCATCAATGTCATCGCAGCGGGCGCCTTGAAAGCGCTCTATAAATTGCTGTATGCCGCCGGCGTCTGTGACTTCACTCCGCTCAATGCCATGTTTTTCCCGGTCCAGTCTCTGGGATTCCTGCTGGCGGGGCTCGGCATGGTCGCGATTTTTCTCTTCCCGCAGAAAAAGAAAGATGCCCTCTACAGTGTCGCGCCGGCAGTATTCACCGGCACATTCCTATTTGTGGGCATGATGGTGGCAGGACTTGGCTGCCTGGATGTCTGTCTCTGCATCCTGGCAAAAAAAATGAAAAAACCTGCCCTGATCCTCCTCTTTGCCGTGTCCTTTGTCTGTTCTCTGGGCATGGGATACCTGTCCGCCCAGGATTTTACGCAGGCTTCCATGAACTGGATCGCCGAGGGAGTCAATGTGGTGGGACAAGGCACGCTCCTGGCTGGTGCCTTCCTACTCCATAAGGCCGGATTCGCGCATTTTCAATTGGAAGAGAAGGCATGAGAAAGTAGGGCGGATAGCCCGGATTACGAATACGGGTAGAATTGCGGGGAGCTGCACCGCAGCGGAGCAATCCATGAAAGCCATGAATCCATGAATCCATGGCTTTCATTTATGGTGGCGCCCCACATGCGGGACATGAGGGTTTTCCTCATAAAATGACACCTGGCAAAGATTGATTGAAATCGGGTGGGAGGCTAGCCATTAGCTGCCAGCCGACCTCCCCCAGAACTTATCTTGACTTTTCAGTTATCCCGACTTTTCTTGTGAACCCACGGTTCATCAAGTCTTCCG
>CAZROZ010000179.1:0-1950 GCA_964601745.1 uncultured Lachnospiraceae bacterium
GCACATCCGCAAAATTCAGATGCGCAGGGGCAAATTAGGTGCAAAAAAGCTCTCATTCTCTAGGGTAGGACTGATGGAAACCTCGCCTTTCGACGTTTCCGACCTTTTACATTTACATTTTAAGCATCAATGTGTCATCGTTTTTTTGTCATCGTTTATATCTTTTGTACATTAGAATCGCAGAACAATCTGAAAGAACAGGGACCGTCTGACCATCTTGCGTCTAATTCTCCTTCGCGGTATAAACCCACATGGCACGGATCTGCGGCAGGAGCTCTTCGATTGTCCAATGCATCTCGCTGTGTTTTGGACTGTTCGGATCATTGACCCTCACATTTCCATCCTCGTCCAAACCGACCAGCACAATAAAGTGACCGGTATATGTGAAATCCCCTGGACGCACGGAACAAATGATGGCCTTTCCCTCTTCTGACAAATTATTTCGAATGTTCCTTTCACTCACACCGACAGACGCCACCGAAAGGCCCAGTTTTTGTGCTCCCCTTGTCATCAGATCCCATGCTGTCCCGTGACCGGGCACATAGTAGCCATGATCATTGGAATAACGAGCGACTTCCAGCGGATTCCACTTCGTCTCACCGGTTAATCCGCACAGCACCATAGAAAGACAGGTTGGCCCGCATCCATTGATTCCCAGATAATTTCGCCCATAAATTTCATATCCCCAGCGCTCATCCCACTGGATGAATAGCGGAATGGTTCCCTTCGTGACCTCATCAGTCAAGTCAATCTCTGGATGCAGGTCTTTTTTCTCGGGAAATTCCATGGCAAATTGCATCGCTTCGGGATATTTCTCCACAAATTGCAGCACTACTTCCGGAAGGTCCTCTGGGAGGCTCTCTGGTTCCTGCGTGGTCTCTACAATCTCATCAGTCTCATCCCAGGTTGCTCCGCGATAAACGTAATTTGCCAGCACGTCTTCTGTCGTTACATGTACCGCCTCCTGCGTCTCTTTTGTCTCCTCCTGGATCGCAGAGACGGATTCTTCTGCGGATTCCCGCGTTTCTGCCAAGAGCAGCTCCTCTTGACCAGCCTGTGCATGCAATAGCTGTATTTTGTATAACTGCGTCACCAAAATCAGCAATAGTATCACGATGAGACATGTCGGCAGAAGAAAACGCAGAATCCTCTTCTGTCTTTCGTGTTTATCGATGCTTTTTTGCTGGTTTCCCTCTTTTTCATTCATTTATGTAGTCTCCTGCTACAAGAGCTGCTTTGAAAAGGTTTTTACAATCGACTTTACAATCTCTGAAACTGGGGATATAAGCACAAGGGATGTTGGCTGTGGTAGAGTTTGCATATATCAATCGAGCAAATTCAAGCACTAAGCTAAAAACATCATGCATTAGCGCTAGTAATTTTAGACATCCAAGTTGATTATGCAAAATAGGAGATTTCTCCAAAACGATTAAGCCACTCATCAACAATAATGTCATAGTTATTTTGGATCATTTCAAGGATGACATCCATGTGCCTTCGTTTTATCCATTTACAATCATTTTGATTTAACAGTATCGTTCTATTTTTAATAACCAAACTTTTGGTGCATCACAACGAGGTTCACCATCACTAACATGAACATGTATTGGTTCCACTGGCGCCCCCTCGTTGCTCCAGAAATAAATCAAGTATCCCATATATTTAAATAGACATGGCATACGATACTCCTCCTAGTTTGGCCCATTTTTCTATTAGGCTTTTGTTACATCTACAGAAATAGATGATATTCGACATCTCTTCATCTGTGAAGCCTTCCCTTTGCTTTATCAGCATCTTATCAAGATCAATTGTCGCGTTTTTAAACCCATAAATTGGATCAGGCTCTTCAAAATATACCAGTATGGGTTTGCTAATAGTATGTGTAACTTCTATATTCTTCCACGTCATATATGGTACATATTTCATCTTGTTTGTGCCCCGTATTGATTT
>CAZROZ010000179.1:1960-4463 GCA_964601745.1 uncultured Lachnospiraceae bacterium
TTCTAAAGACTTTCTAAAAAAGTTGAATTCTCTTGCCGATATGGCTCTGCTTATTATGTTATTTGTTATTTTGTACAGCTACATTCTTGTCATGAACTATGACATATCTACATCTGTTTAAACATCTTCTAAATCGATAAGACTTTTCAACTGCTGAAATGTGTATTGATCCACGCTAAGTTTGAGAGTTTTCTGAACCTACAAGGCTTACAAGAAGTCTACGTTTCTCTCTCGCACAGTCGAGGTTTTCGTCCCCAACCCGCATTTTATTATAGACTCTCCTCTTTCCTCGTCAAGGTTCATTCTCATTTTCCTTTTCTTTATCTTCTCTGTCTTCTTGCAAAACGAAAAATGCGGTACGAGTTAGCCCCATACCGCATTTCCTTGAAATTCAACCTATACTCTATATTTTCAACTGCTTTTCTATTTTGCCTGCAAGCCTCTCCTCAACGCCTGCCCCACCGCAGCCTTCCAGCCTGCATAGAGCATGTCCCGTCTCTCCTGCTTCATCTGTGGCAAAAATTTCGTTCGCTTGATATGGTCGAAGATCGTGTCTGGATCATAGAATCCCGCTCGAATTCCCGCCATATAAGCCGCTCCCATGCCGGAGAGCTCCTGTAACTCCGGGATCTGGACCGTCACTCTCGCCATATCACTTTGAAATTGCATCAAATACTTACTGGCAGTGGGACCACCGTCCACCCGTAGGGAGGAAACCGGCATGCCTGCTTCAAATCCCATCAATTCCGTCAGATCCGTGATCTGGTAGGCGATGCAGTCAAGACACGCCCTGGCGATCTCGCAGCGTCCAGTCGTGCGAGTGATACCGGTCAAGAGTCCAGTGGCGTGGCTGTCCCAATAGGGTGCCCCCAGCCCTGTAAAAGCGGGCACAAAATACGTCCGGTCATTTGGATTTGCCGCATATGCCATCTCAGTAGCTTCCATATCCGTCTGAATGAGCTTCACGTCCTTTTTCAGCCAGGTCATCACAGCCCCGGTATAATTCAAATTTCCTTCCAATACATATTCGACCTTCCCCGCTCTTCCCCAAGCGAGAGAAGTGATCAGCCCGTTTTGGCTGAGTTTGAACTCACTGCCGATATTCATCATCACAGAGGATCCAGTCCCGTATGTGGCCTTGATCTGTCCCGGCTGCAGGCAATTTTGTCCGAAAAGTGCGCCGTGACTGTCTCCCAATACGCCGAAAATGGGCACTTTATGGTCCAGCACACCGCCCAGATCCGTTTCACCAAAATCAGAATCTGACATGCACACTTCCGGCAGACTGTCCACTGGAATGGAAAAAAGCCGACATATCTCCTCGTCCCATGCCAGCGTCTGTAGATTAAAAAGCTGTGTCCGGCTGGCATTCGAATAATCTGTCCTGTGCTTTCCGGTGAAATGCCAGAGCAGCCAGCTGTCTATCGTACCGCATGCAAGACGGTGCGCGGCAGCTAGTTCTCTCGCTTTGGGAACATGTTCCATCAGCCACGACAATTTAGGAGCTGGAAAATAAGGAGAAAGCGGAATTCCAGTCTTTTGCCGAATCATCTCCCCCTGGGCGGCGATCTCTGGTCGATCACAGATCTCAGTCCCTCTGGCGCACTGCCACACGATAGCATGATATATGGGTTCTCCCGTGGCTTTATCCCACATCAGAGAGGTCTCCCGCTGATTGGAAATCCCTAATGCCGCCACCTGCCTGGAGGAGATCCCGGCTCTTTCCAGTACATTCTGACATACTGCTTTGGTATTTTCGAGGATTTCTATTGGGTCATGCTCCACATATCCCAATTCATTCACAATCTGCCTGTGGGACAAATCGGCGCGAAATGCCAGATTTCCGCCTTCGTCAAAGAGCAGTCCCTTCGTCCCCTGGGTAGACTGATCCACCGCCAGAATATATCGTTCCATCTTCTCCCTGCTTTCCATTTTTCTTGCATTCTTTCTTTATTGACTATTTATCTGCGAATATATTTTTTCTATATTTGATTTCCTTGGTATAAGCCACTACAGATTCGTTTCCTCTTAAGTTTTATCTTAAATTTTACCGCAGCTTATTTTGCCGCTGCCAGCGCTTCTTTCGCGGTCCGCACAATCCCCGCTGCATCCAGCCCATAGTGGGCAAAGACCTCCTTGGAGGTGCCGCTGACCACCGGAGTATCCGGCAACGTCAGATTGATCACCCGGCACGGTGCATGAGCAGCGATGACCTGGGAGACCATGGAACCCATTCCGCCGATAGCAACATGCTCTTCCATGGTAATCACGGTCCCGGTTTTTGCCGCACGCAGCACCGCCTCCTTGTCCAACGGTTTGATGCAGTACATGTCGATCACGGTGGCGGAGATCCCCTGAGCCACCAGCACTTCCCCCGCTTCCTTCGCGGCAGCGACCATCTCCCCGCAGGCGATAATGGAGAGATCCCCACCTTCTCGCACTACGGTGGCGTGATCCATCGCAAATGGCAGAGATCCTGCTTCATAGACGTCCGGCACCGCGT
>CAZROZ010000180.1:0-4447 GCA_964601745.1 uncultured Lachnospiraceae bacterium
CTATTGAATCGGAAGTAGGGCGAATCCCTTGCCTGGTATACGGTAGATTGGCTTCCACGTTGAAGCCAAAAGAGCGAATAGCAAGCGTATCTATACAAGGGTTGACCTTGCAATTATGTGCGCGGAACAGCTACCAAATGCTGTGGAGCAGGACCCTTCCGACTGCGTATAGGTATCTATCGATGATGTTGGTGTAAAGCATCAAAAGGACAGTCGCGGGGTAAATGGGAAAAAAGCTGGAAAGAATGTTGAAAATACAGTCATCCATATCCAAGCATCGGAAGGATCGTACATGCTGACGGCTGTGGGGATGGATCATGCATTTAAGCTTCTACTTGCTTTCCTGTTTGAGAACCATCTGTTGGAAAACCGGAATCTGTATTTCTTTTCGGACGGGGCATCTAACATACGGAAAGCCATTGAACCCTATTTTTCTTTCTGCCCATCGGTACACATACTTGACTGGTATCATCTAGAGAAAAGGGTGACCGAGCTTCTGAGCATGGCATTGAAGGGGAAGAAAGAGGATCGGCATAAGATCCGTTATGTTCTTGACGGAATGCTATGGGCCGGCAACGTAGATGATGCCATAAATTACCTCAATTTACTGGATAAAAAACAAGTAAAAAATAGGTTCAAGCTCCAGGAAGCCATTGAATATCTGAAACGGAAGAGGCCATATGTTTGCTGCTATGCACTGCGGAGCATCCTTGGATATAGGAATTCCAGCAATCCCGCTGAGAAGGCAAATGACCTTGTGGTTGCAGCCAGGCAGAAACATAATGGGATGAGTTGGTCATACAGTGACAGCCATGCGCTTGCCGTGATCTCTGCATCTGTACGAAATAATGAGATCAACAATTGGGTTCGCAATGGTCAAATGCGATTTTCATTTTTATCAGTACAGGACAGTGACAATCCATGTGCTGCATAATATATGAGTCAACCGCACAGGTAGCATTTTTTGGAGCCCGTGAATAATTCGGGTTAGTAACAATTGGACAAAAAGTCCTCCGGTATGGTATCATCTTCCCAACGTACCGGAGGCTTTTTTGCGTCCAGAGAGGAGAGAAATGGGAAAAGATTTAAAGGGGAAGGAACTTGGAACTGGCATCACTCAAATCAAAAACGGAAATTATGTGGGAAGATTTGTCAGCAAAAGCGGCAAGCGGATCAAAAAAGAATTTAAGAAATTGCAGGAGTGCAGGAGGTGGCTGGCAAACGCCAAACACGAGGATGAGCTTTATCACGGAAACGTCACCGCACATTCGGATTATACGGTGGATCAATGGTTTTCTTACTGGTTTGAAAATGTGAAAAAGCCAAGTTTGAAGTATGCCACACAAAGAATGTATACCATGTGTTACCGGCTGTATATTCATGATGTGATAGGCAGCTTTTCGCTGGCTGATGTCAAACCGATGCACTGTCAAATGGTATTGAGCCGCATGAAAGACAAAAATCTGTCTAAATCGACAATCGATGAGACCAGACTAGTTATGCACATGATGTTTGACTATGCGGAAGAGAATGAGCTGATTCGCACGAATCCAGTTAAAAAAAGCGTGAAAGCTGTCAGCGCGGTTCAGACGACAAAGAAGACCGGATTGACGCTGGAGGAAGAAAGAAAATTCCTGGAGGGCATCAAAGGGTGCGTATATGAGAATCAATTTCGGTTTATTTTGCAAACCGGGGTCAGGGTCGGAGAGCTGGCCGGTCTTACATGGGCAAACGTTGATTTCGACAATCATCTGTTTTATGTAAAGCAAAGGGTATTCTACGTCAAACATCATGTTTACGATATCGGAGAGCCAAAGACAAAAAGCGGGATCAGAATGATCCCGTTGACAAAGATAGCGGAAGAAGCGTTGCGAAATCAGCAAGTCGTAATGCAAGGTATCGTTCCCGCGGAAGAAAAGTACCGGGATTTCGTTTTCTTGAACAAAGAAGGATATCCAATCAGAGATGAGTGCTATAATCAAGTCATAGCCAAAATATGCGATAAAGTGGGGATAAGGCGCATTTCCGTCCATATCCTGCGTCATACGTTCGCCACCAGGTGCATCGAAGGGGGAATTAAGCCCAAGACGCTGCAAACAATTTTGGGTCATTCCGATTTATCGATGACCATGAATATTTACGTAGAAACGACAAAAGATGAGAGCATCAAGGAGATGAAAACAGTTGAAAATTACCTCGCTTCCATCTAACTAAATGGATTAAAATGGTACGCGAAAAATGGGCGTAAATTTTAAAGCATGTAAATCAACATGAAAAATGGTATCTTTTCATTTAATGCACTAATGGTGCCATATGCCTGGATAATGGCAAGAGTTCTTGTCCCTGTCAAAATGACTTGGGAAAATGATGGGGTGGAATCGCTGGATGAAGACGAAATATAAAGCGTGCGCGTTCGCCATTCTGGCGGCGGCATTGTACGCGGTGAACGTACCGATTTCAAAGCTGTTAATGACACAGATAGGGTCGACCATGATGGCGGGATTGCTCTATCTAGGCGCTGGAATCGGTATGTTCCTCTATGTGGAGGCAGCGAAAGCAGCGGGGAAGAGGAGCAAAAAGGAACCCCTGACGAAGAAAGAACTGCCCTTTACTGTCGCAATGGTGGTATTGGATATCATTGCACCGATTTTATTAATGACAGGAATCGCAAACACAGCTTCCGCGAATGTGTCACTGCTCAATAATTTTGAAATTGTCGCCACCTCGTTGATCGCCCTGGTCATATTCAAGGAAACGATATCAAAGAGACTGTGGATTGCCATCGGTCTCGTGGTAATTTCGAGTATTATTTTGAGCTTTGAGGGCGCCGGTGCGTTTTCCTTCAGCAAGGGTTCCCTGTTTGTGCTGGGGGCATGTATCTGCTGGGGATTTGAAAACAATTGCACCAAGATGATCAGCAATAAAAGCTCAGAGGAAATAGTGATTATCAAAGGTATTTTTTCCGGACTGGGAAGTCTGACTGTCGCCTTTTTGGTGGGAGAAACCCTGCCGGCATTTATCTGGATCCTGAGCGCCATGGCTTTGGGCTTTATTTCCTACGGACTCAGCATCAATTTTTACATCATGGCGCAGAAGGACCTGGGTGCCGCAAAGACAAGCGCATTCTACTCTGTGGCGCCATTTTTTGGAGTGGCTTTCAGTCTGCTGATTCTGGGGGAGCGGCCTGGTGGACAGTTCTATGTGGCACTTGTCGTCATGATCGCCGCGACAATGCTTATGGTACAGGATACAATTGCGCTGCAGCACACCCATGAGCACACGCATGTCCACACCCATGAACACAGCCACGGCGATCTGGTGCACACCCATGAACACAGCCATACGCATACCCATATGCACACGCACGGGGCAGAGGAAGAGCAGCATACGCATCATCACAGTGTGCTGGAGAATCATGATCATGTGCACGAAGGGGAATTTTTCACCTTGTTTCTTTGAGGCAAAAGAGGTTATATATTAGTGGCGAAAACCCCACTGCTTGCGGTGGGGATGAGAGCCACTTTATTTATTCTTTCGTAATCTGCAGTGTTCCAGAGAGAAATTCGATATCGTCCGCGCCGGATACTGCCTGTCCCAGTTCATAAAGTCCTTGATAGGAGCCGAAATCCTTGTAGTACATCACCACATCTCCCCAGGGGGAAAAGTAGGCGAGGGTGCCTGCTTTCGCATTGGCATTCACAGGATCGGTCGTATCGAGTTTTTCAGGATAAAAGATTTTCTCATTATCAGAATAGTTTTCCACTTCGGTTGTGAGCGGCAGCTGATCATAGAGTGATTTTGCCGCTTTGCTGTCATTCAATTGAAATATCACAGTATGGGTCCCGTCTGTAACGCGCATTTTCATCTGTTCTTCCTCCTCTGATTCCTGCTCTAATGTGGTGGTCGTGCTCAGCTCGGTTGTGGAGGCTTCCTCTCCCGGTTTTGGGGGTGTAGTCTGTCCGCTTTCAGGTTCGCTTTCCGGTTTTGCGGGTGGTTCCTGATTTGTCTCGAGTTCGCCGTCAGGCTTTTCTGGCGGAGTCTGATTTGTCCCGGGTGCATCATCGCCTGGCGTTGCGGGCGGCGTCTGCCCATTCTCAGATTCACCGTCAGGTTTCGGGGGTGGCGTCTGACCGCTCTCAGGTTCACCATTTGGTTTTTCCGGTGGCGTCTGACCGCTCTCAGGTTCACCATTTGGTTTTTCCGGTGGCGTCTGCCCAGGTCCGGGCTCATTGTCGGGGAAAGCTTCCTGGGAACCATGATTGACCTGAGCATCTTCAAAATCAGTGATTTTCCCAGCACCGGAGAGATCCGCCGAGGACTCGTAATTTGAAACGGTGACGGTGACAGCGCTCTCGCCCTGAATATAAACTGTGCCGTCGGTGCCTTTTACTGTGACTGCGGCTCCATTTTTGTCTGTGATCGTTCCCGTGCTGTAAAGGGCACTCAG
>CAZROZ010000181.1:0-4429 GCA_964601745.1 uncultured Lachnospiraceae bacterium
CAAGACGACAGAAGGCAACTGCAAAGAGCGCGGAACAATCGTCGAGCAGTGCACAAGATGCGGTCAGAAGTGGACCAAACAGACAGAGTATGGCGATCATCATTACGCAGAGACTTCTGAATCAGATATTCCTCTTTGCCAGAGGAAAGGCTATAGTGTGAAGTGCACCATTTGCGGGAAAGTGAAGAGGTCGGCTTCCGCTTCCAATGTGGACCATGTTTATACGGTACCTGGTACAGACGAAGGTGATATCGTAGAAGCAACCTGTGATCATGCGGGAACTCAGAGATATTATTGCAAATATGGCTGTGGCAAATCCATTGTAAAAACCACTGATCCGAAGCTTGCACATGATATGAGGGAGACGGAAAGGGTAGATGCCACCTGCACTGTGAATGGTCACATAACAAGGACTTGTTCGAATTGCGGAAAGACAGAGACGGAAACGATTCCGGCGAAGGGACATTCCCGGGCAACAAGAGTGCTCATAGAGAGCACATGTACAGTAGAAGGTGAGGAAGAGGTTTATTGCCGAGATTGTGGTAAGATTCTTTCCAAGCAGTCGATTCCTTTGACACCTCATCACTGGGTGCTGGAAGATAATCGGCAAGGTTTGAAACATTGCGCAGACTGCCACATTACATATGAGGCGTGGAGTAAGGGATCCAGTGATTGAGACAAGGAATATGAAAAAAAATAGATGAGGATTGAGATCTAAAAGTGATTAATCATTCTCTTCCATGATTCAAGGGAGCTGTGAAGGGAAGGCGAAAGTGCTTTCCTGTTCGCAGCTCCCATTTTTTATGCATAGGTCGGTGAAAGGAACTCTGCCGCCGCACAGCATGCGGACTGCACGGCGGTCAGGGGGAAAATCTCGTCTACTCTCGATTCCTAGTTTGGAAATTTACTGATTAGGGGTGGAAATCATTCTACTACTGTGGTAGAATTAGTGACAGTGAGTGAGACATGCCATAACTTTGCCAGAAATGGCTCATATATTGACATTATTCGTCGACGGAAAGGAAGAGGAAAATGACGAGAGCGCCTTTTAGGCAGGGAGATACAGAGGATTTCTCAGCGGATCTGGACGATCTGCTCATGGAACTGGAAGAGGAAGAGAACGCGGAGCCGGAACTGGACAATCTGCTGGAATCCGGTTTGATGAGCCTCTCCGGCGGGGAATATCACAGGGAAGAGGATTTTGAATTTTTCTCCATGCCGGAGGAGGAGCCTGAGCCGGAGCAGGAGATTCATCAGGTAGAAGATGTGAAAGATCTGGCAGCGCCGGCGATCATATTGGAACATATCTATAAAGATTATTCGGCGGGGACCCATGCGCTGCGGGACGTGAGCCTCACCATCCGCAAGGGGGAATTTGTCTTTCTGGTGGGCAGCAGCGGGTCCGGCAAGTCTACCTTTATCCGCCTTTTGTTAAAAGAAATTGATCCGTCTTCCGGCAGGATTTACGTGAATAGTCGGGACATCACCCGCATGCGCAGGCGAGCAGTGCCGAAGTATCGGCGGGGACTGGGTGTGGTATTTCAGAATTATCGGCTGCTGAAGGACCGGACGGTATACGAGAATGTGGCATTTGCCCAGCGGATCGTGGGCGTCTCCAATCTGAAGATTCGCAAACGAGTCAACGAGATGCTGCGGATGGTGGGCCTTTTTGAGAAGCAACGGGCATACCCCAAGGAATTGTCTGGCGGTGAGCAGCAGCGAGTGGCCATTGCCCGGGCGCTGGTGAATAATCCGGTGATTTTGCTGGCGGATGAGCCCACCGGCAATCTGGATCCCAAGATGTCCTGGGAGATCATGAAACTGCTGGATGACATCAATCGGAATGGGACCACGGTGGTGGTCGTGACCCACAATCGGGAGATCGTGGACCGGATGCAGAAACGGGTTTTGACGTTAAATAAGGGATACCTGATCAGCGACGAGAAAAGGGGCGGCTATTCCCATGAACATAAGTAGTATCGGATACAGCATCAAACAGGGTTTTAAGAATATCTACCACAACCGGATGTTTTCCCTGGCGTCCATCGGCACCATTTCCGCCTGTCTGTTTCTCTTCGGGATTTTTTATTTCTTACTGGCTAATTTTCAGCACATGATTCAGGTGGCGGAGACTTCTGTGGGAGTGACCGTATTTTTTGAGGAAGGGATTTCCCAGGAGGAGATTGACGAGATCGGCACTGCCATCCGCGGGCGCAAAGAAGTGGCCAGTGTGGTATTCACCTCCGCAGAGGAGGCCTGGGAACAGTTCAAATCCACCGTGCTAAAGGACAAGGACGAACTGACGGCTTCTTTTGGCGATGACAATCCGCTGCAGGACTCTGCCAGTTATGGTGTCTACATGAGCGATATCTCCAAGCAGGAGGACTTGGTGGAATATATTCAAGGGCTGGACGGCGTCCGGGAGGTGCGCAGCTCGGATACAACGGCGGCGGGACTCACGAATTTCAACCGGTTGGTGGGCTATGTGTCGATAGCGATTGTCGGTATCCTGATTGCCGTAGCCATTTTCCTGATCAGCACCACGGTCTCCATGGGAATTTCCGTCCGGCGGGATGAGATCGCGGTGATGAAATTGGTGGGTGCCACGGACTTCTTCATCCGTGCGCCTTTTATTGTGGAGGGCGTGATCATCGGGCTGATCGGTTCCGCACTTCCGCTTTTCTTGTTGTACTATATTTATAAGACGGTGATCGTCTATGTCTCTGAGAAATTCCTGCTATTATCCGGCATCTTGGATTTCCTCGATATCAAACAAATTTTCCATGTACTGCTGCCGGCGTCCCTCCTGCTGGGCATTGGCATCGGCCTCATCGGCAGTATCATTACCGTCCGCAAGCATCTGCGGGTGTAGGATTTTTATTTGAGGCCCATGGGACTGACAATGGGGAGAAAACAAGTAAAAATGCGCTTTCTGGCGGGGATGACCTGCCGGGCGAGAAGGAGATACGAATGAAAAAAATAGGGGGAAAGCGATTGCTGGCGCTGTGTCTGATACTTGCCATCACGCTCTGTGGAGGGTCTGCGCTGAGCCATGCTGCAACCATCAGCGGCACGAAGGACAAGGTGAAAGAGCTGGAACAGCAGAAGAAAATTCTGGAAAAAGAATTAAAAGAGCTGGAGAGCGAGAGAAACGACATCCTCGCCTATGTGGAAAAATTGGATAGTAAATTGTCCAATTTGGAGGAAAAGCTGGATAAAACGAAGAAGAATATCAAAAAGACAGAGAAAAAGCTGGACCAGACGAGAGAGGATCTGGAAGAGGCAAAGAAAGAGGAAGCCGACCAGTACGAGAACATGAAGAAGCGCATTCAAGTCATGTACGAAAACGGCGGAACGGACTACGCGGATATTCTTTTAAGTTCCAGCACATTCTCGGACTTGCTCAACCGCTCGGAGTACATTGAGAAGATTTCTGAGTATGACAATCAGCTGTTTGATGAGTTCGTAGCGACCAGAAAAAAGGTGGAAAAGAAGGAAGCGGAATTGGACGTACAGCTGTCAGAGTACGAAGATCTCAAGACGGATTTGGAAGCGGAGGAGGATTCGGTGCAGATGGTGCTGGACGCAAAACAGGACCAACTGAAAAAGTATGAGGCCGAGATCGCTGAGACCGAAGACAAAAAAGATGAATTTGCCAAGGATATCGCGGAGCAGGAGAAGATTCTGGAGAATCTGCTGGAGCAGGAGAGAAAACGGCAGGAAGAAGAGGAACGGCGAAGAAGAGAACAGGGTAAGATCTCGGTGGACAATACAAAGTCCGGATTTCGCTGGCCTCTCGATGTGGCCGGGACCATCACCAGCGGGTTCGGCTCCCGGAAATCGCCAACGGCGGGCGCCAGCTCTTATCATCAGGGCATTGACATCGGTGTGCCGTCCGGAACTCCTATCTATGCGGCGGCTGCCGGCACGGTGACCACCGCGGGTTATAACCGGGCAGAAGGCAACTATGTGATGATTTATCACGGGAACAGCACCTATACCATTTATATGCATTGCTCCAGGCTGGCAGTCAGCAGCGGTGCGCAGGTGAAAAAGGGATCCGTGGTGGGATATGTGGGAAGCACCGGCATTTCCACCGGGCCGCACCTGCACTTTGGTATTTCCGTCGGCGGAAGCTATAAGAACCCGTTGAATTATGTGAGCCGCTAAGGACAAAGCCAGAATTGAATCACATCATCGGGATAAAAAATACGATATTACTGAGACACTTTAAAATGACACGCAAAAGCCCGTCTGAATTCATGTCGGAGAGATTCAGGCGGGTGTTTCTTACAATGAAAGCCCAGTCGCAATGGACAGGCGGATGGACTGCTTGCAGGCCAGTCCGCATGGACATTAGCGACGCTAAACCGTATGAGCAAAAAAGCGGAGCGACCGCAGGGAGCGAGAACGGAAGAGCACACGTCTG
>CAZROZ010000182.1:0-4345 GCA_964601745.1 uncultured Lachnospiraceae bacterium
CGCGGAAGGGATTCTCCATCATCTCATCCGTCTCGAGAATATGATTCAAAAGCGCTGTCCAAAATTCTCTTGCGTATCTCTTTGTCATCGCGATCTCCTTTCCGCAAAGAACCCGTTTTTGTGTTCTTTTTCATTTATCTTGTGGTCCTTTCGTTTTCCAATGAGATTAAACCACAAGCTTTAAAATGATTCGTAAATTTTACGAATGGAGACGGCGCACAAATCATGACGCATTCGCCACTGGCAATACAGACAATAGCGAACTCTCTTACTATTTGATTCTCAAGAAGTCATCTCTATAGTTAATACATTAAGCATCCCTCTTTGAACTATACAGTGGCTTTTTAAAAATGTTGAATTCATTGAAAATCAAAACGAACTTCATTATGTCGTTAACTATAGGTCCCATCTTGCAGGATCTATTTACTGCGCTTTATTTTTCACGAAAGAAAGGACTTGGAAGCAGATCAAGCCAACCTTATACACCGGATTCCGCAGGCAGCAATCACCGTTTTTCAGGCGATACTCGCATTGACTGCACTTTCCTTTGCGCTCCTCATAATCCTCGACATGGCAGATCTTCTCGCAGCAGGACCTGATGTTTTCCGCATAGATCGGAAGAGTCCCCGAAGCCTTCAGATATTCCGAGACTTCAGAGGGGTATCGAAACGCAGGATCCATGTTCCGATAGATTTGATCCTTTTGGCGGAAGCAAATTACCGGGTAGTCATACGGATTGTTGTGATCGACCTCCAGTTCATATGCCAGACTACTCGATCCCAGGATTTCCCGCAGAGGAATCTCCTCCTCCAGTACGTAGCCATTCTCTTCCAGCGCCGTGACGATTCTCCTGGTCTGCTTCATATCCTCATTTGCCGTAATATGACTTCTATAAGAGACACAGAGTACGATTTTAACCCGTGAGAATTTGTGCTTCTTTATGCCGTCACAGAACCGGTCTATGATAGAAATTTCCCCTTGTGTCCGGTCTAGATTCTCACTCAAGATCTTTGGAAAGCTGATTATATTGCAGCCCATCTTCACAATGGCGTCCTTCTTACCGCTGTCGGCAAAGTCCTCCATACCAATCCGGTGGAAATTACACGATTCGTAACAGTTCAAGTCAAATTTCACCGGCCAATCTGCCAAATCAATGCCGCGATAGTTCATTCTCTCAATTTGGGCTTGATCTCCCCATTTTTCTGCTACCCGCTTCTTTGCGTGGGCCAAAGAGATGCCGTCAAGCAGAGAACCGCATCCGAAGGAATAGAGGGTGATATTTTTCTCCTGCCGCAGTAAAGACAGGGCAATGCGGTACATCACGGAATACTCAAACGCATACCCCCAGCCATAGCGAAGCAGATAATACTGATCGACCAGCGGATCTTCATAGTCCGGCAGCTCCTCGGGATTGTCAAAATTGATTCTCCTTATTTTTTGAAAATTTCTCTCCCTATTCCCGATTCATCTCTGCCTTAAATTCCAGAAAAATCCTGCGGAATTCCTCCCCAAAATACACAATCGGATCGCGATATTCTTCTGCCATGGATGCCTCCCCCTCTTTGTTCCAAGCACATAGAAAAGTTCCCGTTGTTCCGAGCACATAGAACAGTTTCCGTTTGGTCGAGTACTTTTTACACAGCGGCAATGATGTCCAAATGGTGAAATCTTTCACACACGCTGCCGGTCAAGAAAGTATGCCGACTATCCTATCCGTATCAATCGAAGCGAAAGGAGAGCTGCCAGTCAGCCAGAGACTTGACCTTTCGCTCTGTTACTTTATCCTCATCCGTGATACTGTCGCACAACATCGGAGACTTTGGATCGTACCTCCGGTTATTCTCCCACACGCTTTCCCTGCTGTAATTCGCATAACAGTAGATACAGCCGTTGGTACAGGTGTTGTAACTGCCCACTTCCATGCTGACAGCGCAGCCGCACTCCGGGCGCTGGGACGGATCCTTCTTCACCTGCAGTGGAAAGCCGATGAGTTCCTCGATTAATTTTTTATCGATACAACTGTTGTGTTCAATTCCGTACTTCCTCAGATCTATCTGCTCTGCGCAGGTGGCGGTGACCATCCCATTCTCCCGGGCGATGCCGGCAAGCTCCCCCGCGAATTCGCCCAGCTGGCTGTCCGGCATCTCGATCTTTTCCAGTGCCGCCATATTTTTTGCGTTCTTTCTATAAATATCTACGAAACTGATGACGCATTTTTCCGTATAGCCGTGCAACATCTGCGCGATTTGCCGGAATGCCTGGAGATGATAGTCTGGCGTGTATCGTTTCGTGAAGAGAATCGGGTCATACCGCCAGATGACTCGCTTTGGCCCAATTCTCCTAGAGAGCGCGAGAAAAGTGGGAAGGACCACCTTCCCTTTGTCCGCCAAATTCGGTTCCACGTCTTTGTCATATCCAGTGATGGTATATTGAAAATAATAGGTATAGTCCGAAAGCTCATCTAAATAAGGCAGCATCGGCTTTGCATTCTTCGTCCAGAACACGATGCAGTCCACCACTTGAGGATCGATGGGGATCTTGCTGACCTGGTGCTCATTCATCGGGTTCCGGACATAGAGAAAGCCTTCCTTCAAGCGGTTGATAAACCATTCCGGAAAGCAGGCGGGGATATCAGTCCGCCTGCTCACACTGAGAATCATAAGTGCTGCCTCCTTTCCCGTTTTCCTCCATGGCATCTCACGAACTCTCAGATTTTCTGCATATCTCACGAGTTCTCAGATTTTCTGCACACCCAGCGTGACCGACTCTCCGTTAATGTCCCAATCCTTTGTGTATCCAGCCGGCGTTTGATAATTCACCTCATCCGCCAGCACCTCCGCTGAGATGGCTGCCTGATTGGCACGGAAAATCGTCTCCAGCTTCTCATTTCCCGCCATGCTCACGCAGATGTGGTCCATCACCTCAAAGCCGGCATCCTTGCGCATCGTCTGAATTTTGCTGATCAGCTCACGGACAAAACCCTCCTCCAGGAGTTCCGGCGTCAGATTGGTGTCCAGCACCACCGTCATGCCCTTGTCCTCATTCGACACAAAGCCTTCCTTTTGGGAGGCCTCTATCAGCAGATCATCCCGGGTCAGTGTCTCCTCCTGTCCCTCCACAGTAATGGTCAGCGTACCGGTCTCATTCAGTTGGTCCATGGCCTGATTCCCGTCCAGACTCCCAAGAATTTCCCGCACTGCCCCGATTTTCCTGCCGAAACGCTTGCCCAGAACCCGCAACTGAGGTTTAAAGGTATAAGAGGTGAACGCCCGTACATCCTCCGTAAACTGCACGTCCTTCACATTCAGCTCGTCTGCGATGATCGTCTGGTAGAACTGCTCCAGCGGTTCTCCCTCCATCTTGATAAACATCCGGGAGAGAGGCTGTCGATTCTTGCGGTTGGCACTATTGCGGCAAGCCCTGCCCAGCACCACCGCCGTCAGCACTTTCTCCATATCCGCTTCCAGTTTTTCATCGATCCACTCTGCCGGGAGATCCGGGTAATCACACAGATGCACACTCTCCGGCGCGGTCTCATCAATGCCGCACACCAGATTCCGGTAGATCTGCTCTGTCATGAAAGGAATCATCGGAGCGGCCGCTTTGGAAATATTCACCAGTGCCGTATAGAGTGTCATATACGCATTGATCTTGTCCTG
The DNA here is from genome assembly GCA_964601745.1 of uncultured Lachnospiraceae bacterium. Taxonomy (GTDB): domain Bacteria; phylum Bacillota; class Clostridia; order Lachnospirales; family Lachnospiraceae; genus CAZROZ01. The sequence continues at coordinate 3,660 of CAZROZ010000182.1, forward strand.
TTCCATTCCCTTAGCCCAGTAGCGATCCCGGCAGCGGCGCACGTACCAATTGCTCATCTCATCCACAAAGCTCTCCAACGCTCTGGCAGCCTCCGGGATCCGGTAATGCTCCAGATGATCGTCCACCGCCCGGATGGTGGAAGAGAGCCTGGACAGCAGCCATTTATCCATGACAGAGAGTTTTCCATAGTCCAGCTGATACTTTGTGGCATCAAAATTATCAATATTGGCATAGAGCACAAAGAATGCATAGGTATTCCAAAGGGTTCCCATGAATTTGCGCTGGCCTTCCATCACGGCTTTCCCGTGGAACCGGTTGGGCAGCCACGGCGCACTGTTGATATAGAAATACCAGCGAATTGCATCCGCTCCATAGGTCTCGAGCGCTTCAAAGGGATCCACTGCATTGCCTTTGGATTTGCTCATCTTCTGTCCGTTTTCATCCTGCACGTGACCTAGGACAATCACATTCTCGTAGCAGGATTTGTGGAACAGCAGCGTGGATTCCGCCAACAGCGAATAAAACCAGCCTCTTGTCTGATCCACCGCCTCTGAGATGAATTGGGCCGGAAACTGCTCCTCAAAGACTTCCTTATTCTCAAAGGGATAGTGGTGCTGGGCAAAGGGCATGGCGCCGGAATCAAACCAGCAGTCAATCACCTCCGGAACCCGGTGCATGGTCTTTC
>CAZROZ010000183.1:0-1635 GCA_964601745.1 uncultured Lachnospiraceae bacterium
CCTTTCCCGATGTCCGTCACCTGGCTGCGGATCGTGACAAATCCCTTCTTTTTATAGACCGCGATGGAATGATCGTTGTACTTATTCACCGTCAGCCACATGGAGGGATACCCCTTTTCTCTGGCAAGATCGTCCAGAAAAGCCAGCGCCTTGCTGGAATAACCTTTGCCACGGAATTCCTTTTTCACATACAGTTTGCTGAGAAATAATTTTCCCTCCTTGGGCGCCACCCCAGTATATCCCACTTCCTCCACCCCGTCCCGGATGAAATAATAGGTATAACCCTCTTCGCTCATCTGCCGGTGAAACGCGTCCAGCGACTGAAATTTCTCCACCATGTAATCGATCTGATCCGTCGTCAGGATGCAGGGGAAATACTCATGCCAGACTTCATCCGCCAGCTGCGCCAGCCTGGTGAGCGCTGTCTCTCCAACCACCGGTGTCACCGTGACAGTCCCTTTTGGAAATAAAAATTCCTCGATCAGTTCCGCCGCCTCCAGGATCAATCGCAGACAGGGGCGCTTCTCATAGAAGTCCGCTGTTCTCTCTTCCGGCACAGGGGAAATCACCACTTCCTCCGGGGATAAACCCAAAAGTTCCCGACAGCTCAAGCTCCCGGTTTTTTCCTGGAACGCCTTTGCCATCTGCTGCACCATGGTATAATTGCGGATCCTTCCTTCTCTGTCTCCGGGCGTCGCGCTGCCGGTGGCCAATCCCGCCAGCAGAAACATCGCGCAGGCAGTCCCGCATGTCTCCCGCATCCGGCCGATACCGCCGCCGAAGGAGGAGGATAATTTTAGCGCTGTCTCCTCTTCCATCCCAAAGCAGTCCGCATAAGCGGCAAATACCGATTGACTGCAGTTAAATCCCTCCCGAAAGAGGCGTTCCGCTTTTTCTTTTCTGCTTTCCATAAATGACTCCTTTTCCCCGTTTCTCCACCTTAAAATGGTGAATCCGGAAAAATTTCTCTTTTCAATTATCCAAATATGTTTTATAATGGCTCACAGAGCCATTTCCTGCCCATCGGAAAGAGGCAGGTGACGAGGGGCTGCAAAGAAAGGATGTGTTACGAATGAAAAATTTTAAAAAGGCTATGAAATTCATCGCGAGCGCACTTGGACTCGCGGCAATCTTTGGCGGCGTCTACTACGTTGTGAAGAAGAAAAAAGAGGAGAAAGCCGCAGACGATGATTCCTTCAACGATGATTTCGATGATCCCTTCGATGACGAAGAAGAAGAGGAAGAAGGAGCCGTGACAGTGAAGCCCGCGGAAGAGGAGGAAGCCGCCACAGAGGAGGAAGCTCCCGCAGAAGAAGAAGCTCCCGCAGAAGAAGCGGAAGCGGCTGAAGAGCCCGCAGAGGAAGCGGCTGAAGAGGAAAAGTCTGAAGAAGCAGAATAATTTCTTCGTTTGCTATTACAGTGACCCGGCGTCAAGAGTCGATCTTGGCGCCGGGTTTCTTTATTCTACGGGGACAGGTATCTCTATGCAAGGTCTCTTCTTTCATGCCGCTGCCTGCTGAAATTCTTCCAGGATGATCAAGAAGCTGCCTGCTGAAATTCCTCCAGGATGATCAAGAAACTGCCTGCTGAAATTCCTCCACGACGATCAGGAAGCTGCCTGCTGAAATTCCTCCA
>CAZROZ010000183.1:1735-4333 GCA_964601745.1 uncultured Lachnospiraceae bacterium
TTCCTCCACGACGATCAGGAAGCTGCCTGCTGAAATTCCTCCACGACGATCAGGATCAACTGCCAGGTAAAGCCAATAAAGATAAACCAGTCGGACAGGTTAAAAACGTATTTCCCCTTCCCGATGGAAAAATAATCCGTCACCGCGCCGTGCACCCAGTGATCCACCGCGTTATTAATGGCGCCGCCCGTCATCATACAGAGGGAGATCCCCTTCGCGACGCTCCCCTTTCCGGAGAGAAAAAAGGCCGCGACCAGACAGGTAAAAACAACCGCCACAATCATCCGCGCCCAGCGAATGACACCGGCATGATTCTCCAGACGACTCCCGGCAAGCCCCTTATTGGTCATAAACTGCAGTGTGACCGCTCCGCCAAGGATCGGCTTCTTCTCTTTCCATGCTCTGGCCTTCCCCTTGATGAACCAATCCAGAGAAAATATGCCTGCTGTCAACAAAATTCCCGCGAGTATACTCATCTCTCCTCCAAAAGGCACGCTACAAGACAACAAAAAACAACAGGCTCTCCCAAGATGGCCGTTTCCCGTTTCTTGACTCCTAGCAAAATGCTAGGTGGGTGACCTCACATATACCTCTGCCTTCCACTGTCCAAAGGAGGCCTGACATCGAGTATATAAATATTGGAATCCCAATTCGTCGATGTAGGTTCAAAAATACGAGAATAGTCGAACCCCCCAGGAGAATCCTGTTGTTACTTCGGAGATTATATCTGATTTGTTTCTCCTATGCAAGAAAAATATAGGCTAGATCACAAAACCGGCGGCTGCAAAAAAGGCGCATGCTTTGTCGCAATCCAGTCATGCATCTGTCTCACCCCAAGCGGGATAATTCCTGCTCCATTTCTCTCTCGTTTTCTGCTATCACATCCGCCAGATATTGTTCCATGAAATCCAGCTTTGCCTGGAGACACTCCCTTGTCTTTTCTTTGGAATCCCGCAGCATTTGTTTCACATCGTCTCCCGCTTCCGCGCAGATTCTATGTGCCTCTTCGTCAGCCGCAAGGTACGCGGCAGCCGCCTTTTTGTAAGCGGGATCCTCCTTTTTCTCCTGGACCAGCTTTCGGAAATTCTCCTCCACCTGGACGAAATCCTCCCCGGTGAAATAGGTCTCCCTGATTTTCTCTTTGACATTCTCCAATTTGGTCTTGTACTCCTGACGGATTTCCTCAGATGTCTTCATTTTCAGGTCTCCTTTCTGAACCAAATGAGTACTCTTCCCACGCGCATGAGAGAAATGAGTGATTCGGAGTGTGAATGTACCACATTTCTCCGCGGCTGACAATACGATGGCTGACAATTTGATGGCATGCATTTCATCGTTACCGTTATGATGACTTCAAGCTTTGAAATTCAATCTTTAGATAAATTCCGGAATAATTCAAGGGAAAATTCCAAGGAAATTTCAAAGAAATTCCAAAGGAATCCCAAGGAAAAATCTCCTCTCCTTCCAATTTAACATGGAAAAACCAATCTATTTCGTCTATAATCAACACAGTTTTTTTAATAGTCTTCTGGACAAAAACTTTTCCCCTTGTCTGCCTGAAACAGGTTGATTTTTTCCGTCGACGCCGCAGGCGCAGAGCAATCCGTGGGCTTTCATTTATGGTGTTGCCCCGCTTGCGGGGCATGGAAATTCACACTGTCACCGCTTTGAAACTGGCAATCGTTTAAAAAGAGAGGACTTTCCCTATGGAACAAAAGGAATACAGCGCAGGAGCCGTCAAGTGGTCGTTCTGGTTCCTGGAATTTAAGAAGGTCGCGCTGCTGCTGGCCTCCGGCGTGACCATGGAGGACATTCAGAAGAAAAACGCGGAAGAAAATCTATTCTCCGCTTCCTCCGCGGCTAGAGGACACATGATTATGAATACCGTCAGGGCGAGAATCAGCTGCCTCACGGATTCTTTCCTGCCGGATTTTGTCTCTATCGACGTGGCGAGACAGAAGCTCTACTGTCTGACCGGGTGTCTGTGCCATGACAGGCTCTTTTTCGAATTTGTCTATGAGGTGATCCGGGAGAAGCTGATCCTCGGGGTAGACTGTTTCTCCGACAGCGATCTGCGCATCTTCTTCCGGCAGAAACAATTGCAGAGCGAAAAGGCAGCGTCTTGGACAGACGCAACACTGAACCGTCTCGGCCTTAGCTATAAAAGCATGCTGTATGAGGCGGGGCTGACCGACCGGGGCAGGACGGAGCGAAAGATTCTGCGGCCAATCCTGTACCCCGAGATGGAGAATTGGATGAAAAATAGCGGACTGACGCCGGTGTTAAAAGCTTTCAAGGGGGTGGCGTGATGACGTTCGAGGAACGATTGGACCGGATGGAGGAGGAGATCCGGGATCCTTCTCTGCGGCAGAATCAGGGCAGAGCCAATGAGGTCAATTACTGGATTTTTGATTACGCGCCGTCACAGGAACTGGCTGTCCGCGCCCGCGTTGAGGCGATCAAAGCCAACAATGAACGGGGAAATGATGACTTTAGCCTCGCCGTTTACGACATCTATGATCTGATTATGGACCGTTTGGAACAGAGAAAATTCCTGGAGAAGACCTATCGTCTCGAGGAAAAGGGCGGAATGGACCA
>CAZROZ010000184.1:0-262 GCA_964601745.1 uncultured Lachnospiraceae bacterium
CGGTCCACTACTCCAGGAAGCCAATAAATAATGGTTGTACCTTTCTCCTTCTATTGCATCATAATGGCCCATTGGGATGATAGTAGATGCACTGTCATTTCTTCCTCCATCACCAAATACAACTACTGCCGCCTGATTCTGAACTCCTGCTTCCATCACGGCATCTAATGTTCTATTTACAGCATCAATAGTTTTGAAAATACGCGTATCCTTCCACTGCAGATTGATTAATTTATCACCTTTGTAATCATCGGTATACATT
>CAZROZ010000184.1:272-4323 GCA_964601745.1 uncultured Lachnospiraceae bacterium
TGTTACATCAGATCCATTCGCAAACACCGTCTTATCCGACCACAGTCTCCCGGCATAACGGGAACCAGTATTCGGATCATCTAAATTCAATACATTCGAAAAATCATCCATCGTACTGGGATCTGCCTCTCGTGTCACACCCACAGTGGCACCATCCACAGATCCAACCTCATTACTCTCACTTTGACCTGCAGCTAATACCGGAATGGTCCCAATTCCGCTAAACATTGGCATTAGCATACAGAGGCACAGGAGCCAGGACAAAACTCTGTGCAGTTTTGTACGTCTCATCACTCGTTTCATCACATCTTACCTCCTATACATGAACTGAGTTTCAAATTTAGCATATACTTTTTCCAGATTGCCTATAAATAGTCTGAAATTTCTAAATTTGTTTCCTCCTATTGTCGCAGATTTCTCTCATCTGCGACTAATACTGTGTATCCTATTGTGTCGAATGATACATCATTTTCCGTTATTTTTCAATAGAAAAATTGATATTAGTGACATCTCAAAGGGTGAACAGGCTAAAAGTTAGTAAAATAACTGACTAAATATCAATAAAAAATGGCCGATTAAGATGCTATAAGTAGTCAAATAAGCAGTCAAAGTTTTATAACACCAGTCTTTTTCCCGTTGACAGATGTGGCGCAACAGTCGAAATCGTCTCACCTGTGTATAAGCAGTCAAAGTTTTTAGTCATTTTTGAAAAGGCAAAATGCAAATACAGTCCTATCAAAATTCATTTAGCCCAAATCACATTATTTCAATAATAAGTATCTATCGAAACTGTGCCTGTCGCAGATGAGAGAAATCTGCGACACAAAATTAGAAAAAATCTGTTTTTTCCATTCCCCACTCGATTTCACCCGTGCCTTTTCCATATGCATGAAGAACTTCCCGATCGGATACAAAACATGAAAAAAACGACCTGTGATCTCTCACAAGTCGTCTTTTGTCTCGTATTTTTTATCAATCAGGACTGTGCCGTTCTTACCGTAAGACAACAGTTTTTCTCATCGGTCATCGCTGCATCTCCTGTCGCCGAGTAGTTATCATATGACTATCAAAATACTATCTCAAGATATATCTTTAACAACAAAAACCTCTTTGTACACACATTTGCAGGCAAATCGTTCTCCCCTTCCATGCTTGTAAAAGAGTCAATCCCTGCCCTGACAGGTCATGCTTTCCTATACCACATCCTCTGCTTTTTCCCCCACTTCATCACCCTATGGCACCGCTCACTTTCTCCTTTTCAATTCAGACTCAAATAACTGCCGCATCAGTGCCCGGACTCTCTCGGAATACATATCGTTTCTGTCGATCTCGCCCCGGTAGAGCATCTCCATGACTGTGATGTAAGCCTCCCCCAAAGCAGTTGTGATCAGTCCCGCCGTCGTGCCGGAGATCAAGCCGCTGGTGATGGTTCCCACCCCGGGGATCAATTTCAGCACATTGGATACCACCGTTTTCCCCAGGACCGTCGCACCGGTGCTGCCCAGGGTCGCCGAGACAAAAGAAGTCAGAAAGCCTTTGCTGACCTCCAGTCCGTAGATGACCGTGATGGCGGCGATCATGCCCACCTGGGTCGGCACCAGCAAAGAGGCATCAGAAAAAGGGATGGGCGTAAATCCCTCCCCGAAAGTCGTCGCTACTGCCGCCGCGATGGCCGTCTGCGCCGCTCTCCTTTTCGAACGCAGAGAAACTTTCTGCAAATTCTGGAATGTGTGCTGCAATTCTTTCGGCAGTACCTCCGCCATCACATCAATCAGCGTGTCCAGCCCGTAGGCGCGTGCCACATATTCCTCATCAAAATTCATATCCTCAGCCAGCAGGGGGACCACCTTGACGATATTCAGATTCTCCCCCTCCACCAGCTCTTTCATCTCCGCCGCCTTGCTCTTGGGCACCGCCTGGGTCAAGACCACGATGACCGGCACCCGAGTAGATTTATTTTCCTTTGTGAAATCCCTCAGCCACTTCAGTTCCGCGTCGTCAAACGTGCGGTTGCCGCCCACATTCACACAGTACCAGATGCAATGGATCGCCCTGGAGATGTCATGATAGGCAAGTCCCTTGTTGATGAGCGCAATGATCTGGTCTTTCACCTTCTTTTGCTGGTCGCCGCCCAATTCAAAACCCGGTGTGTCATAGATCACTAAAGGATAGTCCTTCTTCTCGATTCTGCGAATCTCAGAAGTGACCGGCCTGCCGAGTCCTGTCCTGGCGAATTCTCCCCGGAAAATGCTGTTGATCAGCGTACTCTTTCCGACTCCGGATTTCCCCAGCACCACAATGTTCAGCGTCTTCAAGTTTTCAAATTCTTCTTTGATGGCATCCACGCACTGATTCGCCATCTTTTCGATATCAATCTGCATCCCTGCTCCTTCCCGGATAGGCCAAATGCTTAGATTCCGATTGCGCCCTCAGCTTATCCTGCTGCATTCCATTGCTTCGTCACCCGGCTTTTTGCCTGCCAGAAGCCGCCATACCACCAGCCCATTCTATTTTTCTTTCGCGAGCTATAGTAAACGACATTAAGCATCTCACTTTGAACTGTAGAGTGTTTTTTTTCATTGAAAATCAAAGTGAACTTAATTATGTCGTTAACTATAATTCCTTTTCCTCAAGCCTGGTTCCGGCATCCATCGTCATTCCTCATCCGGCTTTTGCCCGTCGTGCGCCAGCCATTTGCACTCTGTCACATCCATATCAGAAAAGACCGCCCGGAAAGAGGACGCCTCCGGACTGCAGGCATAGATCCCGAAGCGAATCTCCCCCACAGCCTCCCACAGATGGCAGATCCGCATCTGGGAGAAGTGAATCCCATCCTCCGCGCATTCGACACAGAAATCATCCTCCCGCCGGCTCAAACGGTACCACATGGACTTCACCGACGCATCGATGGCAGTCGTCGCCCAATCGGAATACCCGTGATTGGTGACAACACTGCCCAAATGCTGAAAGGATTCATTCTCGTACTCAATGGAGGCCTTCAGCCAATTCTCACTGTCGAGATAGACCGCCACGCCGCACTGATCAAACCGGTGGCTGCTCTCAAAAGTCGTCTTGACGACAAAGGAAAAATACGGCTTTTCCGTCCGCAGCTGCAGGATCGGCGCGTTGTCATTTCGAAAATGATAGTAGGTCCGCTGCCACAGGTCCGTGTGAGGCGTCGTGACGATCTCCACAGAATCCGCACCGATTGTAAAATGTTCCGGCTGTCTGGTCCATTCCAGCAAAGTAAGGTCCAACATCGCATTTCCTCCGATCGATAAGATTTTCTTGGCTTCATCATACACTCTTTGACGGAAAAAGTATAGAACAATCCAGAAAGAGGGAGCTGCTTGTCAGTCCCGTCAAGTCTATCATATCCATCTATCAAAAGACTGCGCGGAGAAAATCCTCTGGTAAAAGATAGGTCCCGTTAAAATCCATGGCCTTTTTTCCTTTACTTTAAGCCTTTGGGGGACGGTTTTATCTGGGCAAATTTTGTTTTATGTGAAAAAATATTTTTTTGATATCCTATGAACCCTGATTTTGAGAGTCTTTTGGCATTTTCCCTTAATATTTGCGATTCATCATTGAAACGAATATCGGTTATAACAATGGTAGTCGACATCATTGAAGAGCCACAGACCGGAGGGATTTATAGGTTAGATCTAAACAGTTTTAATGAATATAGAGAGGATAACCGCCGTGAAGTCAAAAAGGCGACTGAAAATATCCCTGTGTCGCTCTGGGATACCTACTCAGCCTTTGCAAACTGCTATGGCGGCGTGATCATACTCGGCGTGAAGGAACGTCCGGACGGATCATGGTACACGACCGGATTGAAGGACCCTGCAAAGCAGCAGAAACAGTTTTGGGACACCATCAACAATAAGTCCAAAGTCAGCCTCAATCTGCTGACAGAAAAAGACGTGGAGATATTTGAGAAAGATGGCGACACCATCATGGCCATCCATGTCCCTATGGCAAAAAGGGAGCAGCGACCGGTTTACATCAACAACGATCTGCTGGGCGGCACCTTTCGCCGCAACGGAGA
>CAZROZ010000185.1:0-4306 GCA_964601745.1 uncultured Lachnospiraceae bacterium
CCCCACGGAACCCTCCGCCCGCGCGACCCCCTCCGCAAAACCGACCCACCCCCCCTTCTCCACAGCGGCGATCCCGCTTCGCACCGGGGAGATAGAGAGCACCTCCCAGGAAGAAAGGGTGCAGTCAAAGAGGACACCCATAGATTCTTCGTAGGAGCGCTGGTCGAAAACTCCCGGGTTCGTCGCCGCCTCCGGTCTCTCAAGGGCCGCCCGGAAGCGGATTCTACTCCCCACCGCCGGAGGCTCCCTTCCATTCTCCTCCTCCCATACGGTGGCATAGATTCCACCCGTCAGGGCACGCACTGTGCCGTGATCCCGGACCCGCACCTGCCGCAGCAGCAGTTTCGTACCTTTTTCCTGCTTTTTGGCCTCGGTCACAACCCCGATCACTTGTGGTTTCTCCTCAGAAGACTCTGCCACCGTATCCTGTATCCAGGCAAGTTCCCGTTCACACCGGCTCTGATAGAGATCTCCCCGCAGCGCCCCCAGCCCAAAGCAAAGCAGCATGCCAAAAAGCAGAATCTGCCGATCCCTTTGCAGAGCCCTTCTGCTGGCAGCGCCTTTCTCATCTCCCTTTGATCTGAGATTCGTCTTTAAAATTTTTCCATAAAACTTCCTCCCAATAAGGAAAAATCCGCAGCAAACCGCGGCAGAAAAAATCAAAATGAAAAGGCAGGAGCGCCCCGAAAGACCTCCTGCGGTCATCAAAAACTGGCTTTCGATACAGCCTGTGAGAAAAGCCGTACACAGCCAGGCGAACGGACGCTTCTGGGTCCTCATCGCACCTCCTGAATCAACTCCAGACTGCGCTCAAAAAATTGATCAAAGCCTTCCAGCGTTTGAAAAGTCGTCTTCATCTCCCCGTTGATGGTGAATTGCACCTGGCTCACTGTCTTCAGCTCAGTCAGAGAATTCACAATAGAATATAACTCCAATTCGGGAGAGATCCCCTGGATGGGCTGCAGAAACTCCTCAGAGAGATCCAGGTAACAGATCCCCTCGCTGATGGACACTTTATTGATCACGGTATCCTCGGGAACCGTCCTGCGCACCGTTCCCTCCTCCAGACCGGATATTACCTCCGGCCCGCGAATCAGCTGCGTCACCACCAGCTGTTCCATGGTGCAAGTCCCGTCATACACTGTTCGAATGTGAATCGGAACCAGAGAACTCCCCTTCATGTCCGCAAAATAGAGCACCATATCTGTCGTCTGATAATAATTCAAAGCACCGTTGGTATTGTCCAGAAAATCATCCGAGCTCATATATCCCAGCTGATTGCCGGCAGCATCCAATAACGGCACGTCATCCACATAAAATTCCACGTAATTAACGCCAGGGATCTGGGTCATGGTCTCCACCACAGCGGCACGGTACAACACCTCTTTTACCCCTTGCAGCACAGTGTAGGTGTCATCATAGTAGAGAGTCAGCACACCGCTGTCGTTGAGTTGATACTGGTAAAAGGCATTCATGTTATCCGGCCGCACCTTTTTATAACCGCCCTCTTCCGGCACTTGATTCATGGCATCAAACAGCTCATAGATGAGGCCCTCCGTCTGTGTTTCCTCCGCGGTATGGGGTGCTGAGAGCAGCATCGTCTCCTCTCCGTTCGTGTAATAGATCTGATACTGATCCGAAGGGGGCTCCTCCTGCAGAAGCTGACCGGACGAGAGAGATTTTGGTCCGCAGCCGCATAAAAGGAGCAGCGACAGAAAAAGCAGTAGATACAAAGCATTTTTTCTCGATCTGAAAAAGGCCATAAAAAAACTCCCCGGTTAGAAAAAGGCACCGCTGCAGTCTCAAAAAGAGACCGCAACGGGATTATCTCGTTCTCTCAATATAGTGCAGGGGGATGCGCATGGTAAAGGTACTGCCCTCACCCGGCCTGCTGTATAATTTCAGGTTGCCGTGATGGATGAGAATGATATTTTTCGTGATGGCAAGTCCCAGTCCGGTCCCGCCGGTCTCCCTGGCGCGTGCCTGATCCACCCTGTAAAACCGCTCGAAAATGTGATCCTGCTCCTCAAGCGGGATTCCGATGCCGGAGTCCTCCACCTTCACGTAAAAATACTGATGGTCCGCGTTCAAGCCGATCCGCACCCAGCCGTCCTGCCGGTTATACTTGATGGCATTTTCAATCAAATTGCTGAATGCCATGGACATTTTCACTTCATCCACTTCCGCCTCCACCTGACGGAAACTCTCATAGATCATCTCGATTCCCTGCATCTCGGCGATGGGCTGCAGGCGCTTAATAGTCTGCTCCAGCAAATCATTGAGATTCACCACGGAAATATGGAGATCCGGAGCCGCTGTGATCTGATCTGTCTTCACCATAGCCAGCAGATCATTGATGATATTATTTTCCCGCTCGATCTCCTGGGAGATATCCACCATGAAGTCCCGATATATCTCCACCGGGGCATCCGGCTGTGCCAGGAGCGAGTCGGAGAGAACTTTCATAGAAGTGATGGGGGTCTTTAACTCATGGGATACATTGGAGACGAAATTCTGCCGGGACTCCTCCAGGCTCCGCAGGCGGCGCACCATGTGATTGAAAGAATCCGACAGCTGCCGCAACTCCGTGTAACCCCGAAGGGGAAGATCCTCCTGATAATACCCCTCCGTCACGCCCTGAATCGACTCCGTCACCCGCTTGATGGGCTTGGTCAGCTGATAAGTGACAACAAACGCGATTGCCACCAGCAGCAAGAAGAAAATCAAGAGGTAGACCTCTCCCTGATTCCACAGAGAATCCTGCAGGTCAAAGATGTCTTTGACGGAGAAACTCATGACCATCACGCCCTCCACCACATCCGGTTCGCCGGACTTGGGCACCGGCAGCACTAATTCCACCAGTCTTGTATCCTTGTTGACATTGGTGCTGCTGACCCCTGAGAGTCCCCGGATCACATCCTCGGAGATGATGGTCTTGCCTTCTTCCAGGTGATAGGTGTCCCGGACGATCCTGAGTCCCGCGTCAATGATCAGAACACGTCCCTCATAGATATCCGTGATTAGGCTGATCTGCGTGTCTATTCTATCCACTTCCGGACTGCTGCCATCATTCTTTAATAATCCCGCAGCCGAAAGAGAATTGGCGAGTACCTGACCGTAACTGTTCAGGCTGGAAACCCTGGTCTCCATCGCGTGCTCATAGTTGCTGGAAATGATAGCGGAAATGGAAATCACATTCGAGATGACGCCAAACAGCACCAGCGCCAGAAAAACCTGAAACTGCATGCTGCCAACGAAATTTCGAATTCCCTTACCCTTGGAAAAAATAGCCGATCCCCCACTTGGTATGAATGAACCGGGGATCACTGGGATTGTCCTCAATCTTCTCGCGCAGTCTGCGAATGTGGACATCCACGGTCCGAACATCACCCGGGTAATCGTAACCCCAGACTGTGCCCAGCAGCTGTTCTCTGGAGTATACCTTATTGGGATGGAACGCTAATAATTCCAGCACATCAAATTCCTTGGCAGTGAGATTCACGTCCCTGCCGTTGACCCGCACACTGCGGCTCTCACAGTCCAGCTCAAAACCGGGATAGGTGATTTTGGTAGGCGTCTCCTTGTCCGGTGTACGGGAACTGCGCCGCAGGATTGCCTTGATCCTGGCTTTTATCTCCAGAATATTGAATGGCTTGGTAATGTAGTCGTCCGCGCCGTATTCCAGTCCCAGGATCTTGTCCATATCCTCACTCTTGGCAGTCAGCATGATTACGGGGACATCGGAGACCTCCCGGATCTGCTGACACACTTCGAAGCCGTTGATCTTTGGCAGCATCACATCCAGCAGAATAATATCATAAGAGTGTTGACTGACCAGGGACAATGCCTCCTCCCCGTCATACGCACAGTCTACTTCCATCCCGTCTTGTTCCAGGCTGAAACGAATTCCCTTTACAATCAGCCTCTCGTCATCCACTACCAAGACTCTCCTCGCCATGTCTTCTCCCCGTCCATTATCGTTTCGCTAAACTCCGCTCCAAAAAGAGTCAGAGACTTTATTTTACCTTTATCTTCTCCCGGATGGAAGAAAGAATGCCCTCCTTAATGCCCGGCACCTGAGTCAAATCCTCCACACTGGAAAACGGGCCGTGCTCCTCCCGGTAGGCGATAATCTTCTCCGCTTTGGCTTCCCCGATCCCCGGCAGTGTCATCAGGTCTTCTTTCGTGGCGGAATTTAAATCCACCAGACCGTCATCCTCCTTGGCAGAGACAGATGGACTATCCGCTTCCTCTTTCGTGGGAAAATAATACTGCATCCCATCCTCCACCACCTGGGCCAGATTCA
>CAZROZ010000186.1:0-4262 GCA_964601745.1 uncultured Lachnospiraceae bacterium
ATTCCGTGCCCAGATAGAGAAGTTCTTTATCGCTGTCTTGTTCATCGCTTTTACCTCAAGAGCTAATAAGGGAAGGGTGGTTTTAAGTTGACTAATTTTGAAAGATAACTGCAGTTCTATTGTGATGAATGGAACTTGCGATTACAGGGAAAAGCGCAAGGCAATTACGGAAAACTTTCGCTTTAGAATTCAATATTGAGAATGTCTCCCTCGCTGAGTTCTTTCCGCAGCCGGTCCCGCAGCTTTTCCACATAGCTGTCGATGTCATCCTGACTCTCGATCCACCAGGAGGAAGTCTGGGTAATGCTCTTGATCGCCAGATTCTTTTTCCGCTTCACATGATAGGGAGCCGGTTCTTCTTTTACGGAAGCGATGCCGCCGGACTGTCCTGCGTCACCGGCTTTTCCCTGTTCCTCTGCCTTTTTCCGCTCTTCCTCCGCTTTGGCGCGGGAGAGTTCCGCGTCCTTCGCGTCCATCTGATTCAGCAGCCGGAGCTTGACCGCGCATGCCTGGTCGGCGAAACTGCGCAGAAGCGTCACATTGCTGCAGTGCTGGGCGCCCTCCCGCAGCGCCTGGAACTGTGCGCAGAAATCGGTGTGGTACTGCTCCCGATAGGGCTTCGTGTCCAGCACTTCCAGCACCCGGGTCATTTCCTGATCAATGGCAGATAGGACCGGCGCCTCCGCCTCGTCCATGACCTTGGTGTAGATCTTCCGAAATTCATCCAGCAGAGCCGGCAGCTTGGGAATGTCCTTATAAGGCTTCTTATTCCTTAAGATGTCACGGATGGAGGCCACCACGCTCTCCAGCTCCCGGTTCACGATATAGCTCTTGCTGTCATCATAAATCTGCATCAGACGCAGCGCTTGATCAAAGATTTTTTTCTGCTCTCCGCCGAAGAAAGCCTTGATCGGCTCATAATCCTCCGCGAAGTCTTTCAGGGCATCCTGATCTTTCACCAGACGGGGATAGAATTCCGCGGGCACCGACATCTGCAGGAGCGGGCGCAGCAGCGCGACTCCGTCTGAGACAATGTCTTTGCCCGGGTAGGGTTTCTGGTAGTCATACTGCAGCATGTTATTCAAATCGTGCACCAGATTCTCCCCGTATCTCTGGAACAGCTGCATCAGGGAGTCCTCTTCGTCGGAGACCGCCGTCACATGGAAGAGATCCTTCACCAGTTCGACGGCGCAGCGAATTTCACCGGCAGAGCGCCTCACCCGGTACTCAGAGAGGAGCTTCTCCGCGAATTCCCTCTTGGTCAGCAGACGGAAGAGCTCTTCCGTGGACTTATTTTGCCGCGTGACGGGAGAGCCGTTGAGAGTCAGCGTGATATCCCCTTTGACGAACAGGCGGGTGACCAGCCACTCTACGTCATCCTCCACGAAGCCATAGGGCGCTTTGGTGAATTTATCTTTCAGAGTTTTCAGGGAGGATTTCATGTGCATGGAGGTATTTTGCGCGATAAAGGCCAGCACATCCGCCTGTGCTTTCTTGTTGGCCTCACCGCTGTCCCCCAGGTCCAATGAAATCTGATTGGATTTGGTCAGGAGCTTGCGGATCTCATCCTCCCCGAAGGCAGCCTCGATATAGTACAATTTGTGGTATACCGTCTCCACCAGACGGAGCAGGGCATCCCCGATGCGGGAATTCACTTCCTTCGCCGGGATCTGCGCCCGGTCCCCGTTCACATAGATGACGGCATTCCGAAGAGCGTCCCGCAGGTACCGCTCCGCGTTCTCCAGGCAGTCCCGCATCTCTCCCCGCTTTTTATTCTTGATCTCCTCATAGCGTTCCGGCATGGAGGAGGAATTCTTGTACAGGTAGCTATCGATTTTCAGTGCCTGCCGGGTCTCATCCAGATAGGAGACGTCCTCCGGCATCACCAGCAGCACTTCCCGCCCCTGTCCGGAGCGCAGCCGCAGGGAGGTCTCGTCCATGGGCACATCCGCGTAAGGTGTCAGGATGTGCACGCCGATGTCATACTCCCTGGTGGATTTGTACGGATGATCGTCCACCTTCTGGTTGAAGGGGAAGGTATATCTCCCGTTAAATTTCGGATAGCGGTACCTCTTGTCTGTAAAGATTTTCTCAAAAATGATCTCTGAGATTTCGGCGATGACAGCGCTCATCTCCACATTGATCTGATCAATGCTGTGCCCGATTTCCTGTTCCTCCTCCGTCAGGAACACATAGATGTTATTGTGTTTCTGGACAAGGGTCTCATGGATCAGCACCCGCAGGGCATCCTCCACCTTCTGGGTGAGGAGCGCCCGGTCCTCATCCACATGGGAGATCATCAGGGTGGTGATATTCTCCAGTGTGGCGTGCTCAAATTCCTTCACATATTTGATCAGAAACAGGCATTTCAGCACATTCACGGCGAAACACTCCGTCGATCCGTCCGGATTGATGTGGCTGTTGGCGTAGGCCTGCCGGATGACTCTGCTGTGGGAGGAATCCAGGAATTTCTCCAAAGGATCATAGAACATATAGAAGGGCATCAGCGCCGTCTCGTCCCGTTCCCGGTCTGTCGCCGCCGACTCCTTGAAAAGTGCCAGCATGGAGCGCTCCCCCTCAGAGAGGTGCTTTCCGGAGGCACTGTGGATGCGGATGCTGGTCAGAGCGGAGGCAAGCAGTTGAAACTGATAGGGGATAAAGGGGTAGACGCGAACGTATTCGTCCGCATCCGCATACAGTTTCATCTCCGCCGTATTTTCAAAGAGGAGGATATTGGAGAGCTGGGTGGATTTCTGCTCATACATGAGGCGCAGCGTCTGAGCGGCGGTGGGTGTCTTTTTCAGGATGCGCTCCTTGATGACCTCGTCCACGTTGGCGGAGGACAGGGAGATGCGGGTGTCGAATCGCCCCTGAATCTTGGAGAAATCATTTCCCTTCACCTGGGTGATGGAATCGATGTCCTGCTGACTGGTCACGATCACCCAGGCGCGTCCCTGGCATTCCTTGCCCAGTTCCTCCCGCAGCGTCTGCAGATTCAGCATCAGCTGTGAATTATCGCCTATGTACTGACCCACCTCATCCACCAGGAAAGCGATGTGATGATTCTTTCCCTTTCCATCCAGGTAGGTGTGGACCATCTTCGCGAAATCCTCGATGCTGATCTGGTATGGCTCTGTGGCTTTGGCACACCAGTTGCGGGCGGCAGGCTCACTCATGTATCCCATCTCCACCAGGGCATTCACAATATCGTCCTGAATATAGTAGAATTCGTTGCGGGACGCTTTCCACGATTCCCCGCACGTTTTTTCAAAAATTTCCTGAAATTCTTCATACCGGCCTTCTTTGGTCAGCTGCCGCTCCAGATCCGCGACGCAGGGAATGGAGCCGTAGAACCCCTGCATGTCGTTGAAGACTTTCAGAAAGACCATCACGATGGAATTCTTGTTCTGCTTGCCGGCCTGATCGGATTTGGAATCAATGTTGAAGAGCACCACGTCTGTGGGCGTATCGGCAGCCAGCTGCATGTCCCCCAACAGCACGGGGTCTTTGATCTGGTCATTGTCCACCAGGTACTGGAGGGCGTGCTTGCCGTCCACGACTTTGTCCCCCAGGAGATAGGAGAGGATCTTCAGGAAATGGGATTTGCCGCTGCCGAAGAATCCGGAAATCCAGACGCCGGTCTTGGTGGTGCTGCCGACGATGCCCTGTTTATAATTGGAGAAAAACTCCCTGAAATGCCGCAGAAGTTCCTTCGTCACCACGTATTCTTCCAGTTCTTGCTTTACATTTCCTTTTTCTTTATCGCCGACCACGATCACACCGTCCAGATTTCTCGTGATCTCCTTTTCAAACATGGTTCCGATCTTCATCGTGTTCCTCCTCGTATTTGCTTTTTTTCATGGTACTGCCCCATAAGTGGAGTATGGGGGTTCATTTTCCGAGCCGGAAAGCCCGGTAATGATTGTCGTCTTTTATTTCGTCAAAGAGCATCAGGGACCGCTCGTCGTAAGTGCCGGGAAAGAAGAGCACCACAGGCGCCCGCCGGAAGGTTTGGAGCAGCATGCTCAATATTTTCTTGGGGTGCAGGAGCGGATAGCACTTTCCAATCCCCGTCAGAAATACCACGGCATTTTCCGGGGTGTGTTCCTGGATGTACTGAACCAGCAGATTGTCCTCGTCATCGATCCGCAGCATATTTCCGATTGCCTGCGTGATCTGGTCCATTCCGCCCTTTTCCTCGAGACGATAGGTCTTCTCCAGGAATTTTCTCCGCTCCAAACGGTTCATAATCAGATCATAGA
>CAZROZ010000187.1:0-4261 GCA_964601745.1 uncultured Lachnospiraceae bacterium
TCTTCCCGGATAATTTCTTCTCTATTTCATACCGCTTTTTCTCTTCCCGGACAATTTTTCTCTATTCCTGGCTCACTTTTTCTCTTCCCGGACAATTTTTCTCTATTCCTGGCTCACTTTTCCTCTTCGTGGACAATTTTCCCCCTATTCCTGGCTCACTTTTCCTTATTCATGCCATAAAAAAAGTCCCTGACAAAAGTTTCCTTCTGTCAAGGACGAATCAGCGATCCGCGGTGCCACCTTGATTCATGAAAATCTCATACTCTCAGCGAGATACGTGCAGTAAAATCTGCTCCTTATCTCCGGCAATTGACGCCTGCCCAGACGTCGCAGAATACTCTGAATGCCCGGCGGAACCTCTCATCATCTGATAAAGCCCCAATCAAAAGCATTCATTTGACTGCGCCCTCCGCGGTCCATTTGACAGGCTGTCTCTCACCCGGATCTCAGCACCCCGGACTCTCTGTGCAGCCATCTCCTGCCGTTATCTCCGCATCAACGGTTTTCTTATGGAACGGTGCCCATTCTAGCATTTGAAAAATAGCGTGTCAAGACCGGAGCTGCTCCCTCATCGAGACATCTCCTGCCCTTTTTTCGATCCATCGTGCCGCACCCGCAAAGTCGACACACTCAAACGCCTACATGTAAAATGCCACAGCCTCTAACCGAACTCAGCCATGGCAGGACTTTAAAAGTCCAAGTTTTCTTCCCTTTTGTCCTTTTTCCAATCCAACTTGGATACTGAAAGGTCGTATAGAGGGATTTCCCCATTTACCTTTTACCGTATTCATAAAAAATAATTGAAAATAACGGCATTGTTCCTGATTAACACAATATACCTTCAAGAACTTCCACAAAGCAAATAGTGGACAAAAGGGAACGGAATGTTCTGCCGGGTTCTATTTGGCAATTGTGCCGCAACAGCGTCATCTTACACCAAGCCAGGCAAAAATTCTACCATTTCTTCTAAAAATTCATGGGAAGGAAAACTCAAAATAATCTCTCGTGCTCCACAATTGGAGCAACACCATGAATGAAATCCCGCGCAGGGATGATGTTCAACTTGTGTTTTAAAATAGAGGGAGACCGATCTCGTCTCCCTCTACCAAACCAAATTTTACAATTGTTTTCTCATACTCCACATCCAGCGATATCAGGAGGGATATTATATTCTCGCAATAAAAGCTTTGCCTCCTGATATCATTTCCTGACTTTATAGGAGCATCAAATCTTTGGTCCTCTTTTGTCCTTGTTCCTATCTCTGCGGCTGGACCTCTGACGGCGTCTCATGAGCGGAAGAAGGGTAATGGCAAATCCCACGAAGGAAGCTGCCAGCAGTGCAAGCCAGAGCGTGAGATGGCTGGGATCGCCTGTCGCTGGATTGTGGTCATAAGGCGGCGGGGTAGTCTGCTCCTTGACAGGATTTTCCGGAATCTCGGTCGCCACCTCTGGATTCTCGTCAACCTTCACGAAAGCCTGGTTCTTGACAAGCATCGGTTCCAGCGCAGTTTCGTTCACCTGAACTGTCAGCGTCACCTTACCTGTGGCGTCCGCGGGCTGCTCTCCCAGATTCCAAGTCACGGTGTGGGTCGCGGCGTCATAAACACCGCCGTCGCTGGCACTCACAAAATCCACGCCCGGATCCAGCGGATCTCGGATCGTGACAGTAGCAGGCTTTGCTTCCGTATTCTGCCATGTGATCTCATAGGTGATCTCTTCTCCAACCTCGACCAGCTGTCCGTCTCCTGGCGTCACTTCGGTTTTATGAGGACCGCCCTCCGGATTTGTGACCGTCTCCGTCTGCTGCTCCGGATGATTGCCGACTTGGACATAGGCGGTATTATCCACCCGATGCTTGATCTCCGCATCCTCATTCACTCTGACGGTCAGCGTCACGAACCCATCCGAACCGGCAGGTTGTTCTCCCAGATTCCAGGTCACGGTGTGAGTTGTTGCGTCATAAATTCCGCCATCGCTGGCGCTCACATAATCCACGCCTGGATCCAGCGGATCGCGAATCGTGATCGTCGCAGGTCCATTTTCCATATTCCGCCATGTAATCTTGTAGGTGATCTCATCCCCGATGCCGACCAGCTGTCCGTCTCCGGGCGTCTCCTCGGTCTTATGAGGCTCACCCTCCGGATTTGTAACCGTCTCCGTCTGCTGCTCCGGATGATTGCCGACTTGGACATAGGCAGTGTTATCCACCCGGTGCTTGATCTCTGCGTCTTGATTCACCCTGACGATCAAAGTGAC
Organism: uncultured Lachnospiraceae bacterium; assembly: GCA_964601745.1. Taxonomy (GTDB): domain Bacteria; phylum Bacillota; class Clostridia; order Lachnospirales; family Lachnospiraceae; genus CAZROZ01. Next base: position 2,257 of record CAZROZ010000187.1, read on the forward strand.
TGTACCGCTGGAGAAAGCAGGCTGCTCTCCCAGATTCCATGTCACAGTATGTGTCGCGGCATCATAAACTCCGCCGTCGCTGGCGCTCACAAAGTCCACTCCCTGATCCAATGGGTCGCGAATCGTGATCGTCGCTGGCACACCTTCCGAATTCTTCCACGTAATATGGTAGGTAATCTCATCGCCAATGCCAACTGGTTTCCCGTTACCCGGTGTCTCTTCTGTCTTGTGAGGACCATCTTCCGGCGGTGGAGGTGGGGTCTCCGGCGGTTCCGTTGGATTCTCGATGATCCTGGTATAAACTTTCGGATTATCGCCGACTTGCACGCTGGCCTGGTTCCGGACGAGTTTGTCCTCCTCAGTTTCATCCGGTCCCCATTCCGGATGATCATAGCTCCAGAATTTGTCCGCATTCTCGTTCACACGCACTCTCAGAGATACAAAGCCTTCCGAATTTGCCGGACGGTTTTTCAGCACCCATTGTACCGTGTGGCTATCGATATAGTATTTGATGATCACGATGCCGTATTCATCCATCTTCACAAGAAGCCGGAACGGTCCTTCGAGATTCTCGTCCTCAGGCGGTTCGGATTCATCTGTCTGTATCGCTGTGAAAAGGTAACGGGTATCGTCCGCTGGATCCGTATCCGGAGTCTCTGCTGGCGTCTCCTGAAGCGTTGTCGTACTTTCTATTTCCGTCGATTCCGGCTGCGTTTCCGCTTCCACATTGCTCGATTCGACCTGCTGCTCTGCTTCTGTCTCTTCTGTTTCCTTTTTTGCTGTCTCCTCTGTCTCTACCGTTCCGGGTTGTGTTGTCTCCTCTAACCATGCCTCTCCCGTTCCAGGTTCTGTAGTCTCCTCTGATTCTTCTGTCTCGGGTCCTGTTATCTCCCCTGGTTCCGTTTCAGCTTTTTCCAGACCAGCTGTCTCCCCCGCAAGTGTATCCGTAATGACTCCTGTTGTTTCAGACTGCTGTCCCTGTGCCTCTGTTACGGTAACTATGCTTTCGGATTCTGCCGAATGTCCCTCTGCTATCGCCGAAGGAGCCGCATTTTCTGTCTCAGAAATTGCTCCATCTTCGGTTTCCGTGGACTCAGCTCCACCTGTTGTCTGCGCCATGGTACTCTCAGTGAGTACGTCTTCTGTTAAATCCTCTGATGAGGATTCTGCGGCATCTCCCACAGGCGGCTCATTCTCGTCATTGGCAGTCTCGCTGTCTTTCTTCTCTTCGGATACTGTCACCTTTACCGTAGTTCCATAGATACCTAACGTTCCCTCCGCAATTTCTTTTCCACCCTGCGAAATGGTAAAGGACGTTCCTACCGGCAAGTCTTTGATTGTCACATATTCACCGGGATTAAGGGTGATCGTCGAGGTGGTAGAAGACCATGCGCCTTCTTCTCCGCTGCCTTTCTCCCAATTATATTCGCTAGCGACCTCTCCTTCTTCCGGAAATGCCAATGACAATTGGAAATCAAATCCCTTTGAAGTCCCTTCGACTTCTCCCTCAAGAGAAACTGTCAGGTTCGCTTTTTCCGGCTTCTCTTGGGTCTTGGCACTGTCATATTCCAGTGAAAATGTTGTATCCTTGTTATCCCTCCTCGTTTCAAAGTACGCCCCAAGGAAGTCTACGCCTGGATCAAGCTTGTCGGTGATGATCACAGTTGCACTGTCATCTTCAGTATTTTTCCAGTAGATTTTATAATTGATTTCATCTCCTGTCGTCACCTGTACACCTTCTCCGGGAGTCACCTCGGTCTTGTCAGGTACAGGATTTTCAACGACATTGGTATATCCCTCATTTTTGCCCATAATTTCATAGGCCCGGTTATATACTTCATAGTCATCTGTTCCGACTGAAGATCCTCCTACTGTCTCTTCACTGTAATTCCAGCCCTTGGCAGCATTTTGGTTCACCCTCACTTTCAATTTGACTTTACCGCTGGAATGAGCATCTCTCTCAGGTAATGTCCACACCACACTGCGTGCCGGTATCTGTATTGGA
>CAZROZ010000188.1:0-2831 GCA_964601745.1 uncultured Lachnospiraceae bacterium
AACATTGCCGGCTGTGTCAATCAGAATCCGGACGTGATTCGTCCCATCGATCATCCCTACAGTGAGACCGGGGGTATTGCCGTTTTGAAAGGCAATCTGGCCCCGGATTCCTGCGTGGTGAAACGATCCGCTGTGGCGCCGGAGATGATGAAGCACAGCGGGAGAGCCAGAGTTTTTGACTGTGAGGAGGATGCCATTGACGCGATCAAGGGCGGAAAGATTGAACCGGGAGATGTGGTGGTCATCCGCTATGAAGGGCCCAAGGGCGGACCCGGTATGCGGGAGATGCTGAATCCCACCTCCGCCATTGCCGGTATGGGACTGGGTTCCAGCGTCGCGCTGATCACCGACGGCAGATTCTCCGGGGCTTCCCGGGGCGCCTCCATCGGGCATGTCTCTCCGGAAGCTGCTGTGGGCGGTCCCATCGCGCTGGTGGAAGAGGGCGATATCATTGAGATTGATATTCCCGCCAATTCTATCAATGTGAAGATTTCTGATGAGGAAATGGCGGCCCGCAGGGCCAGATGGCAGCCGAGGGAGCCCAAGGTGACTACCGGTTATCTGAGCCGCTATATGGCGATGGTGACATCCGGCAATCGAGGCGCGATCCTGGAGGTGCCAAAGCAGAATTGACGAAACCAGAGCACAGGACCTAGAGTTAAAGCAGAATCGCTCAAACCAAAAGCGCAGAACGTAGAATCAGTCAGGGAGGAGTACCGGAAAGATGCAGTTAAATGGTTCAGAAATTGTGATTGAGTGTTTAAAAGAGCAGAAGGTGGATACGGTGTTCGGCTATCCCGGCGGTGCCATCCTGAATATTTATGATGCGCTGTATCAGCATCAGAAAGAAATTCGTCACATCTTGACCTCCCATGAGCAGGGAGCGGCTCACGCGGCAGACGGATATGCCAGGGCCACGGGAAAAGTAGGCGTTTGCTTTGCCACTTCCGGTCCCGGCGCCACCAATCTGGTGACCGGCATTGCCACTGCCTACATGGATTCTGTGCCGATGGTGGCCATCACCTGCAACGTAGGATCCAATCTTTTGGGGAAAGATGCTTTTCAGGAGATTGACATTGTGGGTGTCACTCTGCCCATCACCAAACACAATTACATCGTAAAGGATATCAACGAACTGGCGCCCACCATCCGGGAGGCGTTCATGATCGCGAAAACAGGGCGCCCCGGTCCGGTGCTGGTGGACATCACCAAGGATGTGACGGCGGATACCTGTGAATATACGCCGGTACAGCCTGAGCCCATTCACCGGCTGACCTCCAAGATCACTGGGAAGGCAATAGATCAGGCCATCGCGATGATTCAGGAGGCGAAAAAGCCATTCCTCTATGTGGGCGGCGGCGCCGCCATCTCGGGTGCGCAGATTGAGTTGAAGCGTTTCGCGGAACTGGTGGACGCGCCGGTGGCCAATTCCCTGATGGGAAAAGGGGTATTTGACGAGACGGATCCCCGGTATACAGGGATGATCGGCATGCACGGCACCAAAGCGTCCAATTTCGGCGTGACGGAATCGGATCTGCTGGTGGTGATCGGAGCCAGGTTCAGTGATCGGGTCATCGGAAATGCCTCAAAATTTGCCACTGGCGCTAAGATCCTGCAGCTGGATGTGGACGAGGCGGAGATCAATAAGAATATCATTACCACCGGCAGTGTCATCGGAGATGTGAAGAGCATTCTGGAGATCTTAAATGACCGTTTGGAGCAGCAGAGTCACCCGGATTGGATGGCACATATTCAGGAATTAAAAGATACGTATCCCCTGCGCTACAGCGAGGAGGGACTTTGCGGACCGTGGATCATGGAGCAGATCTATGCCGCGACCCAGGGGGATGCCATCATCACCACAGACGTGGGACAGCACCAGATGTGGGCGGCGCAGTATTATCATTGCTCCAAGCCCAGGACGTTCCTGAGCTCAGGTGGGCTGGGCACCATGGGGTACGGTCTGGGCGCCAGTATCGGTGCCAAAGTGGCATTTCCTGCGAAGACGGTGATCAACATCGCAGGAGACGGGTGCTTCCGGATGAATATGAACGAACTGGCCACCGCGAGTCGCTACAATATTCCCATTATTGAGGTGATTTTCAACAATCATGTGCTGGGAATGGTCCGGCAGTGGCAGACGCTCTTCTATGGGGAGCGCTATTCTCAGACGGTGCTGGAGGATCAGGCGGATTTTGTAAAGGTGGCGGAGGCACTGGGCTGCATGGGAATCCGCTGCAGCACCCGGGAGGAATTTACCGCCGCTTTTGAGCAGGCATTGACTTGCGGGAAACCCATTGTCCTGGATTGCATGATCGGAAAAGATGACATGGTATTTCCCATGGTGGCGCCGGGCTCCCCCATCTCGGAGGCGTTTTCCGAGGAGGATCTGGCGGCGAAAAAGGAAAAATAAACTCCCCCATATTTTTTACGCGACCATATTTTTATGCGACTGACGAACTAAAGAAAGGAGATTTAACGTGAGCAGAGTGTACAATTTCTCGGCAGGACCCGCTGTCCTTCCGGAAGAAGTGCTGCAGGAGGCAGCAGAGGAAATGCTGGACTACAGAGGGACCGGCATGTCAGTCATGGAGATGAGTCATCGCTCCAAACCGTTCCAGAAAATCATCGACGACGCAGAGGCGGATCTTCGCTCTCTGATGAATATTCCGGACAATTACAAGGTGCTGTTCCTGCAGGGCGGTGCCCACACGGTATTCGCCATGGTTCCCATGAATCTGATGAAGAATCGGGTGGCAGACTATATCGTCACCGGTCAGTGGTCCAAGAAGGCGTATGAGGAAGCCCAGAAATACGGCAAAGCCAACAAG
>CAZROZ010000188.1:2841-4244 GCA_964601745.1 uncultured Lachnospiraceae bacterium
ACCGGTCAGTGGTCCACCAGAGCACAAAAAGAAGCGACGAAGTACGGAAAGGCAAATATTGTCGCCTCCTCCGCCGACAAGACGTTCACCTACATCCCGGACTGCTCGGATCTGCTCATCAGCGAGGATGCGGATTATGTCTACATGTGCGAGAACAATACCATTTTCGGAACCAAATTCAAAACACTGCCCAATACCAAAGGAAAGACGCTGGTGTCAGATGTCTCCTCTTGTTTCCTGTCCGAACCCATGGACGTGACCAAGTATGGCCTGGTCTACGGCGGTGCGCAGAAAAACATTGGACCCGCCGGCGTGGTGATTGTGATTATCCGGGAGGATCTGATCACGGATGAGCCCCTCCCCGGCACGCCTACCATGCTGACTTTTAAGACCCACGCGGACGCGGGCTCTCTCTACAACACGCCTCCCTGCTATGCCATCTACATATGCGGAAAAGTTTTCAAATGGCTGCAGAAGCAGGGTGGTCTCGCAGTGATGAAGGAGCGCAATGAAGAGAAAGCGGCGATTTTGTATGATTATCTGGACCGCAGCAAATTATTCCACGGAACCGTGGTGAAAAAAGACCGTTCGCTGATGAATGTGCCTTTTGTCACCGGCGATCAGGAGATGGATGCTAAATTCTTGAAAGAGGCGCAGGACGCGGGACTGGTGAATCTGAAAGGACACAGGATTACCGGTGGAATGCGTGCCAGCATTTACAACGCGATGCCCAAGGCAGGCGTGGAGAAACTGGTGGAATTCATGGAAGATTTTGAGAAGAAGAACCTGAAGTAGGAGGTTGGGCAAAATGGCTAAAATTCATTGTCTCAATAAGATTTCGCCGCTGGGCATCTCTGCTTTGGGAGAGGGGTATGAATTGACGGATTCCCTGGCGGACGCGGATGCCGTACTGGTTCGCAGTGCCTCTATGCATGAGATGGAATTGCCGGACCGATTGCTGGCAGTAGCCAGGGCGGGCGCCGGTGTGAATAATATTCCATTAGATCGCTGCGCGGAGCAGGGCATCGTGGTATTCAATACGCCTGGCGCCAATGCCAATGCCGTCAAGGAACTGGTGATTGCGGGACTCTTTCTCTCCTCCCGGGATATTGTGGCAGGTGCCGCATGGGTCCAGCAGGAAAAGGCGGACCCCTCCATCAACAAGACTGTGGAGAAGAAGAAATCTCAGTTTGGCGGCGTGGAAATTATGGGCAAAAAGCTGGGCGTTATCGGACTGGGCGCCATCGGTGTCAAAGTGGCAAATGCCGCGCTGGCCCTTGGCATGGAAGTTTACGGCTGCGATACGATCTGACTTTGACCAATGCCTGGAATGTCAGCAGCTGCGTGAAGCTGGTCAAGACACAGGAAGAGATCTTCAAAATCTGTGACTACATCACAGTCCA
>CAZROZ010000189.1:0-4234 GCA_964601745.1 uncultured Lachnospiraceae bacterium
CGGCTTGGAGTCTGCGCCGAGGAGGTGAAGGAGGATGACGGCGTGTTTCAGCTGTCGCTTTTCACCGACTATGAGGCATTGGAACGGGAGAAACGCCTGCAGGGAGCACTTCTGGGAATCCGCAGGAGATATGGGGATAATGCGGTGTTTAAGGGAATGGATCTGCTGAGGGGAGCGACGACACTGGAGAGAAATCAGCAGATCGGCGGACATAGGGCATAGAAGTAGAGATCCGGTGAAAAATCGTCCAGGGCGATAGCTTGCCTGTGGGGAAGAAGACATACACAGGGGAGGGGAGACAGGATGCAGACAGATGCCATGACAATGCCGCGGGGCTTTTGCTACAGAGAGGTGTTTTTGAGGGGGAAACCACAGCATGACAAGGGCGATCCATTTCGCCTTCGGCATCCCTGCATGGATGTGGGGCGAAGGGCCAAATTATTCGCTCCTTTTGACGCGTTGCGGGGATTTGGAGAGGTGATTGCCACTCAGAATATTCATTATGAAGATCGGGTGGAATTAAATGAGGAGGACAGCCAGGAACTGGATCGCAGGCTTCACATCCTGAGATCGTTGACGCAGGCGGGATGTCTGACTCGGGAGCATCCAGTGCGGATTACAGTCACTTATTTTGTTCCCCGTGAGGAGGAAAAAGACAAGGTATTTGCGCCGCAGGGACAGTATCAAACGGTGGAGGGAATCTGCCGGGGTGTGGATCCCGTTGCGCGTCTTTTGTGGGTGGATGAGACAGGAATCGCCTTTTGTGACCTGCGCTGCGTTGAAAGTGAGGAAGGGATTTTTTCACAAGAACCAGCGTAGGCGCGGGAGTGACGCCCTTGACTAGAGATAGAGGTGATAGCGTGTGTACAAGATTTTATGTAGAGCCAGACACGGAGGAAACGAGGGAGCTGATCGTGCGGGTGCGGACTAGTCAGCTGTCCGGAAGATTTCTAAAAGCCGGGGGCACACTGTTGCTGTCCGGTGAGATTCACCCGACGGATGTGGCGGCAGTACTGGCACCAGACAGAGCCGGGAAGAGAAGCGGCTTCCCAATGAGATGGGGATTTTCTCTGCCGGGAAGGTCCTTGATTGTCAATGCAAGAGTGGAGACGGCGGCGCAGAGGCCCGCCTTCCGGGAGGCATGGCGTCGACACCGCTGTGCCATACCGGCTTCGTGGTATTACGAATGGGAGCATTTGACTGATCAAAATGGCAGGAGAAAGGTGGGCACGAAATATATCATTCAGCCGAGAAATGCGTCTATGACATGGCTTGCGGGAATTTACCGTATCGAAGAGGGATTGCCGGTTTTTGTCGTATTGACCAGAGAACCAGCAGAAAATCTAAGGCGGATTCATGATCGGATGCCATTGATCCTGCCGCGGGAGGCTGTCGATGCGTGGATTGATCCCGGTGTCAATCCGGAGGAAATTCTCCCTCACGCTGTCACGGATATGGTCGCGGAAAGAGCAGATTAGTTCTCTGACTGAGACGACAAGATCCGCCTTCTTGGTTTTTCCTATTGTACCGGAGTTGGTCTGGCGGAATCAAACACTTCCTTTACATCAAAGAGGTCGCTGAGTCGGTCTTTTCCCCCGGAGAGCGCTTCCCACATCCGACTGCCGTCCAGATTGCGGCGACCCTGCCGGAGATAATTATTGCCGAACTGCACCCAATACTGGGACGAGTCCACGTTGCAGAAGTAGTCGAACCCCAGCTTCTTCAGGTATTTGAAGCGCTCATTATCCTGGGAATAATTGCGCCAACTGCCGATATCATCCCCGAAGGCATAGATCAGAATATCCGTGTCACCGACCAGAGGTTGCACGGCTTCCTCCCATTTTTTGGTATCCGCTTTGAAATCTTTCGTGGAAATCTGACCATAGTAGCGATGCCCGTAAGAGTGACTGGCAAATTCCCAGCCATCCGTTTTCAGCGCTTTCACCACTGCTTTTGCCTGTTTACATTCCTCTTCAAAGTCAAAATCCGGGTGGGAATCCAGAAAAGCCTGCTGCGCACTGTCCCGGTTGGCTCCGTCTTTGTCATAGATGGGAGAAGTGCGATAACCCAGAATCCCGTTGTAGCCGGTGAGCGCCAGAATTCCCCTGGCTCCCCGGTATGCGCCGTCAGGATGCGCTTCCAGGAAAGCGTCCAGGATTGGCACCACGTCGTAGTCACCGGTCACCACAGAACCATCAGGATTCTTGTATTCACAGGTAGGTTTGCCGTCCTCCCCGATCACGATTTTGGAGGCGAATCCGTCTCCTTCCATATAGTGGTAGTAACTTACATCGTCCACGGAAAGAACAAACGCTTTTTTCCCTTTCGGCAGCAGAATCTCGCCCCGCACCATCTTTTCATTGCCGTCCTTATCCTTTTCGATATGTCCGAGATCGTGGATGCTGACCAGGACATATCCCCGGTCGTACATTTCCTGCGTGATTTTTTTGAATTCCTCCACCGTCGTCATCACTTGATTATAGTTGGAGACTTCGGAGGGTTCATCAAAAGCCAGAGATGGATCGACAATGAGGCTGTGGTAGAAAATGTGCGTGACCTGATCGACGGGATAGGGGACCAGAGATTCCTTGCTCTTTTCGTAGGAATCAATGGCATCCACCAGCGCAGGGGATTCCGTGTATCCATCACAATCCTTGATGAGCTCTATGGCACCATCGTAATCATATCCGGCGGCCAATAGCTGCGCATTTTTTAGGACAGTCTCCTGTTCCCGCGCCGCTGCAATCGCGGGATCTTCCGTGGAGAGCTCCTGCGTGGTCACCATGCTATCCGTCGGTTTTTCTCCTGGGGAGGTCTGTTTCGAGCCGAAGAGGGACAGCAGTGTGTGATCCGCAGGGATTACGAGGAAATAGAGGAGGAGCAGGGCAGCAAATATCCCGCAGATGAGGAGGATGCGGGACACCATTTTCCGTCTGTGTGCGCGTTGCTCTTGTCTTCGCATGGGAGAATGTCTGTCGTTATAGCTGCTGTGTTCTTTCCATCTATCCATGGCGCTGTCTCCGGTTAAAGGTTCGTCGATCAAAGGGAATTCTGTGCGAAATTTTCCTATAGGAATTCTGCACGAATTCTTCCCGTAGGAATTCTGTGTGAAATTTTCCCATGGCCATGTTCGGCATGGGAGTCATCGCGATGTCAAAATGTGCCCGGGTGATTATGTGTCGGAATGCACTTGTATAATCATATGCTATCATAAAAAATGAAAGAAAGAAGAAAATAGATCTGAATAAATATCGAAATTTTCATGGCAAAAGTCACTTATTTATTGCAAAACTGTTTCGAATATAGTGGTCTATAATACTATTTTGAAAACTGTAGTTAACAATATTTTGGTATTGGAATGCCTGGAAAATGCAAACTGTTTTTCGATACGAGACAAGATAAGGAAGGCGAGATAAGAAAATCGAACAGGAGGGACTTTCCCTGTTCGCCGTGTGGAGCGTATGTAGGACAGCAAATGTGCTGGACAGCATAGAATGCTGTTGCGGGTATGCTGGATAGCATATATGCTGTTTGCAGGTACGCTGGACGGCATATATGCTGTTGCAGGTGTGCAGGACAGGTACGCTGTGCAGAGGCAAAATTCCTTTCGCGGACCTGTGCACAAAAAAACTCCCTCTGCCTAAACAGAAGGAGTCCTTTTTACTTCATGAAATGATATCAATTACATCCACATCGTGATTATCAATTTCATTGCGACCATCGATCACAACAAAATTGAAAGAGATCACTCAATAATGGAGACGACACGACCGGAACCAACTGTGCGGCCACCCTCCCGAATAGCAAAGGTAAGACCTTGCTCCATGGCGATGGGGTGAATCAATTCGATAGTCATCTCAATATTGTCACCAGGCATGCACATCTCTGTGCCCTCCGGCAGCGTGATCACACCGGTCACATCCGTCGTTCTGAAATAGAACTGCGGTCTGTAATTGTTGAAGAAAGGAGTGTGACGACCGCCCTCATCCTTGGTCAGAACGTACACCTGCGCGGTGAAGTGGGTGTGACATTTCACAGTGCCTGGTTTCGCAAGCACCTGGCCGCGCTCGATCTCGGTTCTCTGCACACCGCGGAGCAAAGCGCCGATATTGTCGCCGGCACGTGCCTCATCCAGCAGCTTCTTGAACATCTCAATACCGGTGACTACGACCTTCCGGGTATCCGCTAGCGTAAGGCGCAAACGCCCTTTTACCCTGGTTAGACACATAGAACA
>CAZROZ010000190.1:0-4147 GCA_964601745.1 uncultured Lachnospiraceae bacterium
CTTAGGAGGCGAACGCTCTATCCTGCTGAGCTACAGAAACAATCCTTTATTTTACGCGGTTTTTGAGGTTTCCGCGGAACCTTCTTTTTTATGACCTTATCGCCGGCTGCCATTGTGTCATCGGGTTCATTCGAACTCTTCGGCTTTTTTGATAAATCCCAAAAGCGCGAGGTACACATGACGCTTAGGAGGCGGACGCTCTATCCTGCTGAGCTACAGAAACATCTTCAGTTTTTCCTGTATTTTCAAGGCATTTTGGCCTTCGAGGTTCAGGTTCCTCGTGAGCGGATTGTCTAAAATTTCTAATGAATTGCGTCTAATATGTGGCGGGTGTCCCCATAACACCCTTAACGCCTCCATTAGAACCTCCGCTCTATCCTGCTAAGCTACGGAGACATTAAAATAGCTGACGTGTTCATGTGCCGTAGTGAATGGCATTTTCAAAAAGCACTTGTCCCTGCAGCCAGATTGTTCCCTTAAAACGGCGCCCCGGTTCCGGTTCCCCGTAGAGGTCTGCCTCCCGTATTGCCAAAGAGAGTTCCATATCGTCACACTCTAGATGCATGACATAAATCGAGACTCCTGTAATATTGTTCTTTACCTTTTTACAAGATAAGATATTCGCGACAATTGTATAATTATCCGATTCAGAGCCAAACGGGATGAAGGTGGTATCTACAATCGAGTACAAATCCTCATGAAGGGAGCGGTCACAAACCAGTTCATACAGATCGCTTTCTTCTTCCGCTAAACTCTCCATAGCATCTGTATTGCCTTTTTTTGCCTCCGCAATCAATTCATAGCGGTGGGAGAGATCCGGAACGCGGGAAACGACTCTTTCGTCTGCGGTCTTCACACCCAATAAAATCTTCCCGGAAAGGGATAATGCTGATAAGACGACAGAAGCCTGTACACTGGTGTCCTGCAGCAGGTCCCGATTCTGTCTATATGCCATGTCATTTTGGAGAAAGAAGATTAGGGAAACACCGACTCTGTCGTCCTCACACATTCCCGTGTAGACATCCGCATCAACTCGGCGATTTACCACGACCTCCTCTTTTAGTGGCGTGGAGTCGCCGCTGTAATATGGATAACAGTGCTCCAGATGAAAGATGCCGCCGTCTTCCTCCTCTCCGCACATCGCAAATCCCATGCCAGGCGCCACTTCCTTATAATAACGGACAAAGAGACTGCCGTTTTTCCGTCGGAACGCGTCTTCACCGGAAGGAGATTGGACTGCCTGCTCCCAAAGCTTCTGCCAGACATCCCGTCCGGCATTGACATCAAATCCGATTGCCTGCATGTATTGGTGCATTTGCCAACCCCCTTTCGCTAGTTTATCCGCAGCGCTTCGATTTCCCCAATTTTGTTCATTAAAAACATATCCGCATGCGCATCGCAGGCACATGTAAAAACACATCCTGTGCTCTATTGCTGATTGAATTTAAGCATGAAACTTTTAATGTGATTAACGATAATTGCTTTCGAACGTTTTCATCATATCATACTGTCCAGTGTTTGTCTACCATTCAAACTGCCAAACAACCAATTGAAGTTGCCCAATGAGTGTAAACCCCCATGTCCCACATATGGGAAAACACCAAAAATAAAAGTCCATGGATTACTTCACCATTTACTTTGCTATTTTCGCCGATTACCTTGTTATTTCTTTCATCGATTATCTTGTCATTTCCACTGTTTCGTTCGTCGTTGACTTCGTTTTCTTTGCCACTTTCGTCGGTGGACTTATTACCGATGTTGTTTCTTTCGTCATTTCGAATGGTGACATTGAGCATAAAAACATTTACACCGTACCCTGGAGCGGGAAGTCCGGAAGAGGTCATCTCGTGGAACATGCGTTCAATACCCTCACCAAACTCCTTGAAATGACTTCGGCAGAAGCATTCACGGAAGGGCTGCAGTCATCAATGGGAACCCGGAGGATATCATTAACAGTATTGCGGTAATCATCTATGCCTGTAACGGTGAGATCATTTTCAATGCCAATCACAAGGGTGCCCCCATCAGCGTTGACAAATGCGACGATATGATTGGACAGTCCTTTGGGATTTTTCCTTGCGCCTTTACGTTCGTATGTCTGATCCTCTTTTTTCGTATACAGCTCATCTAAGGTAAATCTCATAGATTTCATCTCCACTGCTTGTTCTATCGTTAACAATACCATGACACATATCTGTTATATCACGAATGTGTGGAGAATGCCATATGCGTTTGCATGCGCGACGTATCTTTTTCAACGTGGATAAAGGCATGAAAAAGTGTCTTCGCAATATCAAACAATCGTGAACAGAGATTTCTGATCCGCTTTGAGGGAATTCGAACGTGCTTGCCATCGGGGAAAGAATCATTTATAATCTTTACGGTTAATGCAGCAACAAAAAAGAGAGGAAAGAGCAATTTTTAAATGGGGTTATGAAGAAAAACAGGGTGACAAGCGGCGGGAGAACTCCTGGAAGAGAGTTTCGAGGAGCAGGACAAGACAGATTATAAGTACATGGAAAGGAGACGGGAAGATGAAAATAGGAAAGAAATGGTTCGCGGCTTTTTTGATCTTTGCGCTTTGCGTGGGGACGGTGGCAGGATGCGGAAAAAAGGAGGATGAAACGACCTCCTCTACGGAGACTCTGACAGAAGAGGGCTCGACGGATCAGGGAATGAATGGAGAATATGCCAGATGGGCACTTTTGATGAAGTCTACCTGGAGTCCATATGATGCCGAGCTTCAAAAAGGGGTAGAGGATGCCATGAAAGAACAATACGGCGAGGGAAATTTTGAACTTGTCGTATATGATGCCGACGGGGATGCGGAGCAACAGGTGAAGGATCTGAATGATTGTATCAGCGCGGGATATCCGGTGGTTTTTGTGAACGCGGTCAATTCGACCGGCCTGGAGGAAGCCGCGGCCAGCGCAAAAGAGGCAGGAATCATTTTGATTGCTCTGGACACGCTGCTGGACAATTCAGAATCTTTTGTCTCTACGGTCGTGAACGATCACTATCAGGCAGGAATGCTGTGTGCCCAGAAATTGGCAGAAGCGCTGGGCGACAGTGGAGAGATTGCGGTATATCAGAATTCTGCCTCTCATGCGAGCGATCTCTGGGGCGACGGTTTCATCGAAACGATTGAGGGGACGTACCCTACGATGGAGATCGTGAATCGGCAGGAGGGCAATGGCAATTCCGTGGAGGACGCCATGTCCATCATGAAAAAAATTCTAGATGGAACACCGAATATTTCCGGACTTTTTGCACTGAATGATGCCTCAGCGCAGGGATGTGTTTCCGTCATTAAGGATGCAGGGAAACAGGATCAGATCAAGGTGGTCAGCGTAGGCGGATCCAAAGCGGCGAGAGAACTGATAAAAGCGGGGGAACTGCTGGGATCAGCGGCACAATTTCCGGGCAGAATTGGCAGTCAGGGCGTGGAGATCGCGGTCAACGCACTCAGCGGATTGGAAGTGGCGAGCGAAGTGCTGGTTCCCACCGAGTGGATGGACAGCACCAATTGCGACACGCTGCAAAATTATGATTATTGAGATGTCCAGTGATAAGAATTTCGGGATGTGATGGAGAAAAGAATCCATTTCTCCCCGAATAATTCTTTTCGCATGGACGGTTTTGCCGCAGAGCAGGCATTTTTACAGCAGGGAGAGACAGACAGTGTCCGTGAGAGAAATTCTCGAAAGCAGACACGAAGGAGGTCATAAAAGATGGCAAAGGAATTTACGACCAGAATAAGGAGAAATTGCAAGGCAAATTATAATAAATCACTGGGTGATGTCACGATGCCGGAATTGTATCAGGCGGCGTCACAGGCTGCTATGCATATGCTTTCTCCCATCTGGCAGGAGCAGCGCCCGGGGAAAGAGGCTGCCTATCTGTCTGCCGAATTCCTGTTGGGCAGAGTTTTGATGAATAATCTTTACAACCTGGGACTGATGGATGAATTTGAGAAAGTTTGTGAGGAGGCCCATGTGGAGATGGCCTCTTTCGAAGAGCTGCCGGATCCGGCTCTGGGCAACGGTGGACTGGGAAGACTGGCGGCCTGTTTCCTGGATTCTGCCGCCACCAATGGAATCACCCTGAACGGCTACGGGATCCGTTACAAGTACGGCCTTTTTGCCCA
>CAZROZ010000191.1:0-4119 GCA_964601745.1 uncultured Lachnospiraceae bacterium
TGCCATATTGTTTCTCCTTTCGCATGTCATTCATGGGAAGGTGTTGCTGCATGTGCAATATACCACAAAAAAAGAAAAAGGGAAAGGAAAAATCTGACGGACTGACAAATTGGAGTCCGACAAGAACCAGCATCTTTTCTTTACAAGAATGCGGCGGATGCGGTAATATGGCAGTAGAGAAAACTCCCCGGATTTCACGGGTTGTCGATACCAGATGGCGCTGCCAAAGCAGTGGGCACACTTTAATGATGGATTCACAGTAGGAGGACGCTATGCAATACGAACTTGCCCCCATGGAGGGAATCACCACCTATGTCTTTCGTCAGGCAATCCAGCATCATTTCTCCGGGTTTGACCGATATTACACGCCCTTTTTATCGCCGACCTACCACCACACATTCAAGAACAAAGAATTGTCAGAAATTCTGCCGGAGCACAATCAAGGGATCTGCGTGGTTCCTCAACTTTTGACCAAGAATTCAGAGGACTTTCTCTGGGCAGTGGATGAGCTCACAGTACTCGGTTACCGGGAAGTGAATCTCAACCTGGGCTGTCCTTCCAGCACCGTGGTCAGCAAGAAAAAAGGAGCCGGACAACTGGCAGATCCGGCGGCACTCACTGCTTTTCTGGACGAAATCTTTGCTGCTTCTCCCCTGTCCATCTCCATCAAGACAAGACTCGGCATGGAAGACCCGGCAGAATTTTCACGTCTGATCCCGATTTTTTGCTCTTATCCTCTGGCAAGACTGATTATCCATCCCCGGGTCCGCACCGATTATTATGACAAGCCGGTGCATCTGCAGACTTTCCTGGACGCACTGCCCGAATTTCCATTTCCGGTCATTTACAACGGAGATCTGCGTACCGTCCGGGATATTGAGGAATTAAGCGACCAGGCGGAAGGACTTGCCGGGGTCATGCTGGGACGCGGCGCTCTGGCAAATCCAGGCATTGCCCGGGAGGCGAAGGGACACGCACCTATGACCAAGGAGGAACTCCGCGCCTTTTTTCACGCTCTGCTCGACGGATATAAGAAGCAGATTCCCTACGAAAACTTTGTTTTGTGCAAGTTGAAGGAATATTTCGACTATCCCCTGGAGAATTTCGCGGACAGCGACCAATACAAGAAGCGTTTGAGGCGGATAAAACGGCTTTCCGAGTTTATGCTGGAGGCGGACCGGATCCTGGAGGAGGGAGAATGGCTTCTGTGAAATTTCAATCGGCCTGAGGCAGATTTCTCGCTGCCTTTTCCTCCCTTGGCGCATTTTTCTCTTTGCTATCTTTGCTATCTTTGCTGTCTTTCCTATCTCTCAACAAAAAGAGCACGGTACCTTTTCCTTTGTACCGTGCTCTTCTATGTTCTTTCGATTGTTCAACTCCGCAGTGCTCTCAAATCCCTCTCTTTTAATCCTGCACTTCTTCTTTTCGGATCTCTTTGGTCCGGATCTCCTTGGTGATCTGTGCGATAAAGTCATTCAGTGAGCAGACTCCCTCATCGCCCGCGAAGCGGCTGCGCACGGAGACGGTGTGATCCGCTTCCTCCTGCTGGCCGACCACCAGCATATATGGCAGCTTATCCAGTCTCGCCTCCCGGATCTTAAAGCCGATCTTCTCCGCCCGCTCATCCACCGTAGCGTCCACACCGTTCTCCTTTAAGGTTCTGCAGACTTCGTTCGCGTAATCCACATATTTTTCAGAGATGGGCAGCACCCGCACCTGCTCCGCGCACAGCCAGGTAGGGAATTTGCCGGCATATTTTTCAATCAGCCACGCCAGCGTCCGCTCATAGCATCCTAGACTGGTGCGGTGAATGATATAGGGCCGCACCTTTTCGCCGTTTTGATCCACATAGTACATATCGAAGTTTTCCGCGATGGCGCAGTCCAGCTGGATAGTCACCATGGTATCTTCTTTGCCGTATACATTTTTCGCTTGAATATCAATCTTTGGACCGTAGAAAGCCGCTTCGCCGTCCGCCTCTGTGAAAGGCAGATTCTTCTCCTGCAGCACCTCCCGCAGGGCATTCTGTGAATTCTCCCAATAAGCCTCATCGCCCAGGTATTTGTCCCTGTTTGCGGGATCCCACTTGGACAGCCGATAGGTCACATCGTCCTGCAGTCCCAGGGTGGAGAGCACATAATAAGACAGATCCAGGCAGCGTTTCAGCTCTTCCTCCGCCTGGTCAGGCCGAATCACCAAATGGCCCTCTGAGATGGTAAATTGCCGCACCCGGGTGAGACCGTGCATCTCCCCGGAATCCTCCGCCCGGAACAAGGTGGAAGTCTCGCTCATCCGATAGGGCAGATCCCGGTAGGAATGCTGTTCATTTTTATAGACGTAATATTGGAACGGACAGGTCATCGGGCGCAGCGCCAGCACTTCCTTATCTTTCTCCTCATCCCCCAGCACGAACATGCCGTCTTTGTAGTGATCCCAGTGCCCGGAAATCTTATACAGGTCGCTTTTTGCCATCAGGGGAGTCCGGGTCCTGACATAGCCCCATTCATTGTCCTCCAGATCCTCGATCCAGCGCTGCATCTTCATGATCATCTTGGTCCCTTTGGGCGTGAAAAGAGGCAGGCCCTGTCCGATGACATCCACGGTGGTAAAAAGCCCCATCTCTCTGCCCAGACGATTGTGATCCCGCCGTTTGGCGTCTTCCATCCGCTCCAGATGGGCGGCCAAATCCTCTTTCTTGTCATAGGCGGTGCCGTAAATCCGCTGAAGTCTTGCTTTGTTGGAATCACCCCGCCAATATGCCATAGAGGAGGAAGTCAATTTAAAAGCCTTGATCCCTTTGGTGCTCATCAGATGGGGGCCGGCACACAGATCCACGAAGCCGCCCTGATCATAGAAGGAAATCTCCGCGTCCTCCGGCAGATCCTGAATCAACTCCACCTTGTAGGGTTCCTCTCTCTTCTGCATGAACGCAATGGCCTCATCCCTGGGGAGCGTAAAGCGCGTGATGGGTTTGCCCTCTTTGATGATCTTCTTCATCTCCGCCTCGATGGCATCCAGCGCCTCGCGGCTGAAACTCTCACAATCAAAATCATAATAAAATCCGTCTTCGATGGCGGGACCGATGGCCAGCTTCGCCTGAGGATACAATCGCTTCACCGCCTCCGCCAGCACATGGGACGTGGTATGGCGATACGCTGCCTTTCCCGCCTCGTCCTCGAACGTCAAAATACTGACCTTGGCGTCCTCTGAAACCTGGGTGCGCAGGTCCACCACTTTTCCATTTAAAAGTCCCGCGCAGGCTGCCCTTCCAAGACCGGCACTGAGATCACAGGCAATCTCATAGATGGTCTTCGGTGCGTCATATTCCCTCTTTGATCCATCTTTTAATGTAATGATCATTTTGCTACCTCCTGTTGATTCTTATCATGCGGGGAGAACAAAGCTGGATTCCCATGAACGGAGAATATGGCCGAATCCCATGAACGGAGAACAACGCCGGATTCCCATGAACATTCCCATCAACATAGAAAAAACTCGTTCCTCCCAGCCACCGCCGGAAGGGACGAGTCTGACTCGCGGTTCCACCCTTCTTGACACTCTCTATTGTGCCCTCTTCATTGGACGATAACGGAGTCACCGGGCCGGATTGGGGCCGCTCGGAGCCGGTCTTCAGTCATGCGCCCGGCAGGACAGTCCCACCAAATCTGTCCCTCTCTGAAGCCGCATCGCCGCTTACTGGTCTCTTCATCGCTTTGCTCTGTCCCGTTGTCCATCGGAAACTGCCTGTGATTTTCCTTTGTCCCCGGCCAAAATCTGTTGGTATTATAGCATTGAAAAGGGGATTGTCAAGAAATTTCCGGGTCGGGATTCGGCCCTGGAACATTACGCGGTGCAGCGGCCGCATTAACCTTTTTCCGGCATCCCTGCACTACATGGCGCGGCATCCGCATTATCCTTTTTCCGGCATCCCTGCACTACATGGCGCGGTGTCCGCATTATCCTTTTTTCCGGCATCCCTGCACCATGCGGCGCATGCGGCGCAACATCCGAATTATCCCTTCTCCGGAATCTGTCGCTCCATCACATAATCATCCATCACATACCCTTTCCCGATGTCCGTCACCTGGCTGCGGATCGTGACAAATCCCTTCTTTTTAT